>JBGCFJ010001197.1:0-6546 GCA_045106885.1 Saprospiraceae bacterium | reverse complement strand
ATTGTGTAGTTGAAATTTGACTGATTGTAACGGATTGCGGTGATTCTAAAAATCAACCCCTTTAGGGGTTTTATGTCGGTAGAAAATGGGAGCTAATCCTTATTTTACCGTGCCTTTAGGTACGGAATGTGATACATAATGAACCTAAGTAAAATTTAATTTTCAATTTTAAATTTTAAACCACCTTCGGCGGGAATTTGAGGTTGAAGTTGAATTTGAGATTAACAATTATCGACATTTTAAATTATCGACAATTTGTTGGTTTTAAATTTTGCGTAAGCGCCTAAAGGCACATTTTTGATTCGTAAAACATCATTTTCTACCGACATTTTGTCCCGCTGGGACAGCTTCACTGCAAAACGTTATAATCAGAAATTTTCAAACTTCTGTCAAACCTTGTCCCAATTTACTTGTTAACTGGACTAGTGATAACGGCAGTAAATTAGCAAATAAAATTTTCTAAGTTTTAAAAATTTCGCAAGTCTAAATAACACAAAACCAAATTGAAAATTGAAAATTGAAAATTATAAATTGAAAATTACGCATGGATTCGTTAACTCAAATAGTATTAGGTGCTGCCTGTG
The DNA here is from genome assembly GCA_045106885.1 of Saprospiraceae bacterium. Lineage (GTDB taxonomy): Bacteria > Bacteroidota > Bacteroidia > Chitinophagales > Saprospiraceae > JAFMDF01. The sequence continues at coordinate 5,962 of JBGCFJ010001197.1, read as the reverse complement.
GAGAAGTTGTTTTAGGTAAAAAAATAGGTAATCGAGCCATGTTATGGGGGGCCGTTGGTGGCACTATTCCCGATTTAGATGTCTTAGGGAATTTTATGATGACGGATATGGAAGCCTTAGCATTCCACAGAGGTATTTCCCATTCTATCTTCTTTGCAGTAACCACCCCTTTTTTATTCGGGTATTTGGTAGACAAACTCTATCAAAGTGGTTTCTATCAAAACAAGTATTACAAAGGACTCGTTTTTCTCTGCACCGTCCTCTTTACTGCTTTTGCCGCCTTCATTGTCAATCTAGCTACTAAAATTATTGGTGGTAATTATAATTATGGGCTGATAGCCGTTTCAGCAGGAGTAGGAATATGGGGAATCGTTAATCTAACAAGAACTTATCTAACCAAAGAGTTAGCTCCAATTGCTGCTACTCGCAAAGATTGGACTTGGCTATTTTTCTGGTCTATCTTTACTCATCCCCTGCTAGACGCTTTCACTGCTTATGGCACGCAATTATTTGCCCCATTCTCAGACTATAGAGTTGCTTTTAATACTATTTCAGTAGCCGACCCTATTTATACCGTTCCTTTCTTAACTTGTCTAATAGCTGCTTCTTTTTTTAGGAGAGACAAAGGCATGCGCCGTTATTTAAATGGGCTGGGCATTGTCTTGAGTAGTGCCTATTTATTATTCACGGTTTTTAATAAACAAAGAATAGATAAAGTTTTCGAACAATCTTTACAAGCAGAAAATATCGACTTTCAAAGATTTAGAACAGGACCGTCCATTTTTAATAATATTCTCTGGCAAGGCGTAGCAGAAACTAAAGACGGGTATTACTATGGTTCTTATTCTCTACTAGATAAAAAACCACAGGTTTATCAGTTTTATAAAACACCTAAAAATCATGAGTTAGTCGATAAATATGCCGAAGACGCTGATATACAAATTTTGCAATGGTTTTCGGATGGCTATTATACCGTAACACCGATGAATGGGGATACTTTGCAGATTGGAGATTTACGCTATGGCACGACCAAAGAACGTCCTGCCCAGCCAGAAGATTATGTTTTCAAATTTACGATTGTACCCAACGACCAAGGTGGTGTGAATGCTTTTGAAACTAGAGACTTTGAGGATAGAAGTGGTGTTTTTAGTGATTTGTGGGAGCGGATTAAGGGGAAATAATTTTTCTTACACGGTATTATAAGTATCTACTATTAAATAATCGTCACTTTTGATTCAGGCTATTTTTTCGCTAGACGAGGCAAAAAATCTTTGCATAGCCCAGCTACGGAAATATTTTTTAACGAAGTATAGTGGAAAAAGAGCCCATCATAAAGTGTCGATTATTTGGTTGTAGGTACTTACTTCAAGGATTAAATCGTTTAACGGTATAGCCTGCTGCTTAACAGCTCATTTTTCAATAACTTTACCCTCACTAACTAATCAGCTCTTTATTCATGCGTAAACTCAAGTTACAAGAATTAAATCGCCTAACCGTCGAGGCTTTTAAAACGACCGAAAAAACACCTATTGTATTAGTCTTAGACAATATTCGTTCAGGCTTAAATGTCGGTTCTGCTTTTAGGACTGCGGATGGCTTTGCCTTAGAAAAAATATACCTCTGTGGCATTACCGCCCAACCACCCCATCGGGAAATTTTAAAAACGGCCATTGGTGCGACCGATTCAATAGCATGGGAATACATTAAGGATACGGCGACCATTATTCAACAATTACAAGCTAATGGCTATCATGTAGTAGCTGTAGAACAAGCGGCAAATAGTACTTCCCTCCCTGATTTTCAATTACCGAAAAATAAAAAAATAGCACTCGTTTTTGGCAATGAAGTAAGAGGCGTTAGTCAAACTGCGATGGATTTAATTGATGAATGCTTGGAAGTACCGCAATTTGGTACTAAACATTCTTTCAATATTTCAGTCTGTGTGGGAATAGTTGTTTGGGAGCTTTTCCGAAAACTACGTTTTTAATAGACTTTATTCTGAAAGCACTTTCCCCCACGATTTACTTTAGCATAAATACTAATATTGGTATATCGCTTTTCTCAAGAAAAAAACCTTCACATCCTACAACGTACCTATTCAGTCCCCTACAACTATCAAAATGTAAGAAGGCATATTAGGAGATAGCATATTTTGTTATCCATCATTAAAAATTTAATCGACAATACCATTCACCATTAAAATACGATTATTCACCATTTTTAATAAAACATAGTATTGAATACCCGTCTAAGATTGGACCTTTTCGACAACAGCGAATATAGATTCGCTGCTCCAAGCGTCGGAAAATCTATATTTTCCGTTGTCTGTCCTAAAATTGCGTATCCAACTTTAGCTGGGTATAATATTCTAGTGGTTCAAGTCATAAGTAATTGATAGTTTAATCGAGTGTATTTTTTCGTTAGGCAATGCCGGCTCCGATTCATCGGAGGCATTTTTTTTGAGAATAGCCGTAGCTCTTTGAGAAAAAAATAACACAACATAACAGAGAAAGACGCCGATTTAACCTGTCAAAGCCTGCTCCGATTCTTTCGGAGGATTTATGTCTTGAACCACAAGTAGTCCATTTCTAGACAAAATTTCTAACATATTTTTTATTATCCCAAAAAATAGTTGAATTTTGAGTAACTATACATTTGTTTTGAGTATAATACCTATAGGATAGCTAATCCCAAAATTATTTTAAAATCAAATAACCTAGTCTATGCCTTTAGAAGATATATCCATTTTAATTGTAGAAGATGATTTTTCTTTTGCTTTAGAATTAGAAATGTTAGTCAAAGAAATAGGCTATCAAGTAGCAGCCATAGCAGATAATTCTGCTGAAGCATTAGAAGCAATTTTCGCAGACAAACCAGATTTGATTTTAATGGATATTGACATCAAAGGGAAATTTTCAGGCATCGAAGTAGCAGAACAAGTAAAACATCTTCATATACCTATTCTTTTTATCACTAATTTAAGGCAAGAAGCCATTTATGAACGGGCTAAAAACACTAATTTTATTGGATATATGGTAAAACCATTAGCATCTTTTTCCTTGAAATCTGCTATTGAATTAGCCGTCAAACAACTAAATCATAAACAATCAATCGAAACGACAACCGCTATTTCTGTTCAAAAAGATTTATTCTTTAAAAAGAATGGTATTTTTAAAAAAATAGACATCAGTCAAATCAATTACATCGAAGCAAATGGAAATTATAGTGTTACTATTACTAATACCGATAAATTGATGACCTCCCTTACCTTAACTGAATTAGAGAAAATTTTAAGCCCAGAACTTTTTATACGTATTCATAGAGGTTATTGGCATCTTTCAAAAATAAGAAAAAGTAGATGACAGTTTAAAAGAATAAAAATAGTAAAAAAGAATAAGAATAGTATTCTACCTTAAGCAGTTCCTACTCAAATCCCCCTACCTCTTACAAAAACAAGCTAGCTATTAAGCTGCTTTACCTACTTTTAAAAGCATTAAATCGAGCCAGTCTTTTTCTTGTTTTTGACCAGTCAACAACTCCATAGGTGTAAAATTCTTTCGTTTACCTTGCACATATCTCCGATGATTATGGTAAAACATAATCAAATTGAGGAAAGGTTGGTTGATTTGATTTTTACAGCTATTGAGATACATTCGGACAATAGAATTAATCGTTTCCACCATAGCAGAAGATTGAACAATTGTATCTAATTGCTGATAACATTGTTTTTTGAAATCCTCAAAACTGATTGTTTGTTCTTTATAATTACCCAAGTATAATTGAGCCGTCCTTAACCATTCTGCTTCTTTTTTTCGATAATATTTTTTGCTAGTTGCTTTTTTTACCTTTCGATAATTCTTTTGATATTGATAGGCTCGACATACTGCTTTGAGTGCCTTTTTTTGCGCCTCATTCGTACAAGAACGTTTTAAGAATTGAACGACTTTATTAGCTCGACCAAGAAAATAAAATAAGGAGTCTTTTAAATTCTTTATTGTTTTAAGTTCCTTATTTGCCTTACTATGCCCAAGAGTTTCCATGGCTGCTATTCCTTCTTCTAAATTCCCCTTACTTATTTCGACTTTTCGAGGATTGCCTTGCTCATCAAATAGTTGAAATTGCTCTATCATATATTCATAGTACAACTTAAAATCATCATATAATTGTATGACTTTTTTACTGCTTAGTTTTGCTTGCTCATATATAGCAAATCGCTTTTCTACTTTGTCTTCTTTTACGACCGATTCTATGTTATTCTCCCTCTCATACTCCTTTTTTGCACTAGCCCATGCCTTTTGTTCCAATATTCGACATATATCCCCTAAACGATGTGCTATCCCATGATAGACATCTCCCTGTCTTGCTATTCCCTTTAATACTTTGCCTTGAGCTGATTTCATGCCTGTTCCCTCATCATTTGTTAATAAAATTGGCATAAAACCCGCTGCTAGTAAACTGTTCCAATGAGTTTCCCAACTGTCTGATTTCCTATCCTCTCCTAATTCCATTCGTAATATCGCACTACTTATTGGATCTACCGTTATTAGTAAGGGCCGATTGCTACTAAATACTTCATCCGAGGCAAACACTACGGCTAAGTTTAATCTTTCTGTCCCCTCTAGTACTGGACTTAAACTGCTCCCTATTTCTTTTAATACTTGGCTTACATATCCTATTGAACTTGATTTTAATCCACGTCTCTTCAATAGTAAACTTATCCCTATTATTGGACATCTCCCTTCTAACCGAAGACTTAATATTTCTCGTAATAAGGCTAATTGCTCTTCTTTTTCTCCTCCTGCTTTATTCTCTTTTGATGCATTTGGAGACATACCAAACACTACCCAACCGCTTATTAGTAATTTATTCCGCAGTTCGTATATAAAAGTCCTGCTTATTTTATATCTTCGGGATAACGCTGTAATTTGTCCATACTCTTGTTCAAATAAAGCTACTCCGGCTATGTATAAACGTAGTTGAGCAGGTATATCTGGGCGTCTTATAAATTTTAAATAAGTTTGACCTTCTTCATACGCTTTAAGAATCAGTTCTTCTTGTTGAAACATCTTTGTTATTTTTTTTGTTAATGTTTCTTTTTACGCAAGAAGAACTTTTTTTGCCCATTTCGATTATTGCTAGATGTCAACTATTTTCTTTCGCTTTTGAAAGATGCCAACTTTTTTTTCGCTTCTTCCTTCTTTGTTGCTGTATCTTCCTCAGACGGAGTCTCGGGAGCGACTATCTCAATCGTCTCTCTTGATTCAATTATTTCCCATAATTCTTTAAGGGCAGCCTCTTGGTCATAATAAAACTGAGACCCTCTTATCCTAAAAAATTCCCATCCTACTCTCTCCAAAAGCCTTTGTCTCTCAATATCAGCTTGCAATTGGTCTCCTCCATGGTATCTATCTCCATCGCATTCTACTGCTAGCTTGTACCCATTGTTAAGCATGATGACTAAATCAATGCTATACTTTCCAACTTTGTATTGAGGAAACACAGTAAGTCCTCTGCTTTTTAATTTCTGATATACTTCAACCTCAAACCAACTGTCAAATGGATTAGGCAGATTATTCTTAGTTCTAATTTTAGGAGGTATAGGAGGTACCGAAACTACAATATCTTCTTTTGGTTTATAAAAATGTCCAACTAATTTACCTCGTAAATCACCAAATCCAAAATCAGATAATTGCATCGAATGCACCAACCATAGTTGGTCTTTTGCTCGACTTACTGCAACGTTATATTCTTGAATTCTACTTTTTCTTTTAATAATTGCACTACCTTTTGTCGTAGGCGTATTTATCATAGAAAGGAAAATGACATCTCTTTCGTCTCCTTGAAAACCAGCAGCATTACTACTAACTATTTTTCTTTCAATAATTTCATTAGCTGGTATTTCCTTTTCAATTAATCGCTCAATGTAACTTGATTGCCTTTTCCCCAATAGGGTAATGACTCC
>JBGCFJ010001196.1:0-1692 GCA_045106885.1 Saprospiraceae bacterium | reverse complement strand
GTTGGCCTATGTCGAGACTATGGCTATTTGGATTGGATGTGACTTTTTAGGTCCAGGGATATTTTTTAGGACACAGAGTACACAGAGAAGACACAAAGGTCACTAAGTTTAACATGCATAAAATAAATACTTTGTGTTCTCTGTGTTTCCTTTGTGCGCTCTGTGTCCTAAAAAGTGTAACTTAGACAGACCTCTAGTTTCTAAATAATTAAGCTTTAAAAAGAAGTATAAAATGAAAAAATATATTTTAACGATATTCTTATTTACGCTACTATTTTCTAGTTGCGAAAACTACTTAGAGGAAGATTTTTTGAGTGGAGAAAACTCTCAATCTATTGTCTCTTCCGAGGCAACCTTTGAAACTTTAATTAATTCCGCTTATGTCTCTTTGCGAGCTTGGTATGGCAAAGAAAACGCTTGGGATTTAACCGAAGCTGGAACCGACCTCTATACTTGGGGCTTGGATAATCGGTCACAAGGATTTTGTACCTACGCCACTTTTACGACAGCAGAAGAGCAACAAAGAGTAGGTGCGATTTGGCGAGAATTATACAAGGCGCTAAATACTTGTAATATCATTTTAGCAGAAATAGACAATGTGCCTTACAGTTCCCCTGCACTAAAAGAGCAAAGAAGGGGAGAGGTGAAATTTTTAAGAGCGCACTATTTATGGTTGATTTCAGAAATATGGGGAGGCGTTCACTTTACAACAGAACCTTCACAAGAAGCTACAAAAACTGCCAATAGAACGCCTGTTGAGACTTTTAGACAACAAATCATTGAAGATTTACTTGGCGCAGTAGAGGTAGTGCCAGTAGAATATGGGTCTAATGACTATGGCAGAGTGACAAAGCCTGCGGTAGAAGCCATGTTAGCACGGGTCTATTTGTATATGGAGGACTATGCTAAAGCCGCAGAATATTCCCAAAAAGTAATGAATGATTATAATTTTTCTTTGCTCACGGATTGGACGCAGATTTGGGATGTTGAAAACATTCAAAATGAAGAAGTTATTTGGTCCGTCAATTATTCAGATGACCCTGTTTTTACCAAGGCTGGTTTTACGGACCCCGATGGAGATGTATATAATACGTTTGGCATTATCCAAAGAGAAGGTGGACATACAGGACATGTTATGTTTGAAATTCGCTACGAAAATTTAGGCTGGGGCTTAACGAGAGATGTCGAGAACGGTAGAGGCTTTCAAAGATGGGGACCAACAAAGCATTTTATTGATTTATTCGAAGAAGATTACGACCAACGATTTCTTGGCTCTTTTAAGACGGTATGGAAAACGAATGATATAGCTGCTACACCAAAGTGGAGACCTTTTGTATTTGTAGATGGCGTTCGAAATCCGATTGAAAGAGACTTATGGGCAAAGCCTATGTTTGAAATAGGAGATACGGCTATTGTATTTTCTAAAAAACCGGTGCCTCTCAACAAAAAAGGGAAATTTTCTGAAAGGGATATATTTTATGTTCACCCAACTAGCGGTTACTTGATTATTGATATCAATGATATGTATTTGCCAGATGGTCGCTTTAATGATAATGTGATTAATCGACAATTTTACTTTCCTATTACTAAGAAATATGAAGACCCTACCCGTCCTCAATTGTCAACGGCTTTCAGTAAAAGGGACGCTTTTGTTTTCCGAATTTCTGAAATGTACCTCATCGCAGCGGAAGC
>JBGCFJ010001195.1:0-9333 GCA_045106885.1 Saprospiraceae bacterium | reverse complement strand
CAATTTCAGTAATTGCAGGATTATCGGCAATATTGATGCTATTATCTGATTCACAACAATCGTTGATGGTAATAAAAGTTTCAAAGAGTGTATTACATCCAGTACTGGTTGTCACCATTAACTCGATTCGTTTAGTACCAGTCGTAGCAAAATCTAAAGTTTGCGGTGATTTTACTAATGTAGTTTCCGTGATATTATTATCTCCATCTTCTACCAACCAGTCGTATCTTGTAATAGTCTCATTAGGGATAGGGAATATAATATCTTCCTCGAAAGTCACAGATTGTCCAAAACAAGCTGCTGTTGCACTAGGCATAATTTGACCTACAGGACCGACTAAATCACCATTTCCACCAAAAGTAATGGTAAAGCCCCCATCAGAGGTTGTATTTTCAATCATTAAGCCATAGGTCAATCCTGCTTGCATGCTTAAGGCTCTAGCAAAAGCATCATTAGGACTATCTTGGCAATTAACAACTGCATCATTGTCATTTTCCACCAAACCAGTTGACCCAGTAAAACAAGCAGCAGCACATCTTAGTGCAACTGGGTCTCCATTATTAGGAAGGTCAAATAAAACGAAAGCTATTCTATCATTAGGATTTTCTGGTGTAATGATGAAAGACAAACTTCCATCTGTCGCACCTTCCCAAGTGAACCAAGTAGTATTGGTTTCCGTAATATTATTGGTACTAATACAAGTTCCATCTCCTTCATTGGTCGCAGTTCCTGCGCCAGTAAAAGAAGTAATCGTTACAGGTCTTTTATCACAAAGAATAGTTGCGGTACCTAAATCTGGTTGTGCATCTTGAGCTTGTAGAATGGTCGCATTGGTAGTAAAGAAAAAAAGAAAACTACCAAGAAGTAATTGGTTAATATAGGAATTTTTCATAGCCCACATGGGTTGGAAATTAAGTGTTTGAGTAAATCCGTTAGAAAAAGTCAAAATTGAATCGCTGTATATAGCATGATAGTAATCTATTAAACGCTAAAAATCAGCAGAATCGTGTATTTTTTTATTTTTAATGTGGGCAAAAGTATAGAAAATGTAGTGAAGGTGATTATTGTGGTAGTTATTTAGTCAATATTATTTATTTCCAGTTGCCAGTTTGGCTTACTAACTAACCGACAACTGGTAACGGGCAACCGGCAACTGGAAACTCGCAACTGGTAACTCATTTAACCAAAGTAATATCCCCACCAATGGTTTCTTCCACGTCATCCAGAAATAGTACTTTAGCAACAAAGCCATAGACGCCTTGTTGCAATTCCCGCCCGTCAAATAAACCATCCCAGCCAAATCTAGTATCGCCAAGTGGTAAGTCTGTACCATTATAAACCATATTTCCCCAACGGTCGAAGATTCTTAATTCAGTAATTCGAACAGCAGCAGGGCCACCAAAAATGGTGAATTTATCATTATTGCCATCAAAATTAGGAGAAAAAGCATTTGGTATGAAAAGTGGTCTATTTGGATTGACCATAACAAAAAGACTATCCATAGCTGTACAGCCTGTAGCATCTGTAATCGTAATGACAAAGGGGGTGTTGATAAAAGGCATTGCCGTTGGATTGGGACAATCAGCACAATCTAACAGTTCTGGGCTAGACCAAGCATACTCAACTGGAAGCCCAAAAGGAGCAGTTGTTATTTGAAAATCAGTGGAAAAACCCAAGTCAATGGTTTGGTCTTCTCCAGCATCTACTGATAGTTCGGCTGGTTCACTAATACTAGCAGTTGTTGTTTCTGTACAGCCATTCGGATCTCTAATGGTAAGCGTATAATCTCCGACAGGAAGCCCTGCAAGTATTGGACTATTCTGAAAATTATTACCATCTGCGCTATATTCAAAATTGCCATTTCCACCAATTCCAGCGAGGGTAATACTACCAGTACTCTCTCCAAAACATAAAGCATTTACTACGTTCGTTACCATCACATCTATCAAATCTGGTTCTATGATAGTAGCTGAACTAGTCACTTCACACTGATTCTCATCTCGAATAACCACCGAATAATCACCAGCTATTAAATTCATAATTTGCTCTGTGGTTTGCTTATTAGTCCAATCAAAAGTATATCCGCCAGTTCCCCCTTCCACAATTGCGGTAATCATCCCATCATCTGCCCCCTGACAACTAATATCTATTCGGTCTAAATCCAAAGTTAAAGCATCAGGCTGGTCTATTGTAAATTCAAAATTCCCTTCACATAAATTAGCATCAAGGACATTTACTTGATAGGTTGCCGCAGGAATATTATTTAAACTACTAGTGTTAACAAAACCATTGCCATCATTCCAATCATATTGATAGCCAGGTTGGCCATTAGCAATACTGATAGCTACTCGACCATTGCTGAAGTCAAAACAACTGGGCATTTGTACAATGAGTTGATTAGTATCCAAAGCCAATTCTAGTTCTCGCAATTCGATTATGTTTTCTTCTGTACAACCATTTACATCAGTAATCGTTACAGGATAATCTCCTGAAGAAAGATTAGTTAAAGTCGTTGCTTCGGAGGCGCCCATACCAAAATCAATCAAAATGGGACCTGCACCATCTTGGATGGTCAATTCAATAGCGCCGTCTGTTCCCCCACCACAAGTAGGTTCAATTAAGGCAGTTGCTACCTCAAAAGGAGGAATAGAATCCACCATAAAAGGAAAAGAATCTCGACAAGTTGCTAAATTAGTGATGGTGACGGTATATAAGCCAGGGGCTAAATTGGATAAATCTTCTGATTCGCTATTATTACTCCATTCCAAACTATTAATTTCAGAATTACTAGTTACACTAAAATCAATAGCACCTCCTTGGTCTCCGCAAACTGCATCTTCAATAATAGCTTCTCCTGAAATAGCATTCAAGTCTTCGCAACAAGCTTCTACTACCACAACGGATGACCGAATATCACTCACTTTACAACCTAAATTAGTAGTAATCGTTAAAACGACTGATTTTTCCCCTGGTTCGGTATAAGAAACGGTATGTGGTCCAGCTCCAGTGACAGAAGTTGCTTCTGCCCCAACGCCAAAAGTCCATTCATACTCCACAATTTGTCCAGCGGCGAAAGTAGAATTTGCGCCACTAAAGGAAACTTCTTCTCCAGCACAAATGACATTGGTATTGCTATTAATAATTGCTTCGATTTCTGGTTCAGGTCCTTGAAATTCGCCATCTCCGCCAAATTCCATAGAAAATCCGTTGCCTGATTGAGAGAAATTATTAATTAAAACACCATAAGCTTTACCTTCTTCCATATCCAGCGCTTGCAAAAAGCCGTCTTCTCCGAAATCACATCCCTGGTCTTCGGATAAGTCAGTAGAGGTCAAATCTAACCCTGTAGGCCCTTCACAAGAAGTGGCCATACATCTAAGCGCAATCTTTCCGTCTGTATTATTTAAGCCATTAGGCAACTCATATACAACAAAATCTATATCATCATCTGGTTTAATTGGATCTAGCGAAAAGGTCAATTGTCCATTATTTGCTGCAATCCATGTAAACCAAGTAGAACTTTGCTCTGAAGTAACACCAGAACCAGGAATATCCAAACAGGTACCACGTGCTTCATTATTATCATTCCCTGTTCCGACTACTTGTTGAATGACAAATTTAGTTTTATCACAAAGTACAGAAGCAATTTCTAAATCAGAGCCTGGTTCTGTAGGAGGAAAATAATTATCAATACACATTTGGAAAGTACCTTCTCTGCCGCCTCTTCCTTGAATTCTAAGTAAGTAAGTTTCTCCTGGTATCAATCCTCCTTGATAGAGTTCTACCACATTAGTAGAACTACCTCGTTCACATTCCAGTGATAAAAAACTATTATCATCTATACCATTACAATCATTGTCCACATATAATTCTGCCTCTGGTTGCCTTAGCGAACCACCATTTCCATTTACCGTTAAGGTTAAATCTGTAGCAATAGCTGTAAATCGAAACCAAACATCTGCCCCGTTATTAGACGTACAACTATTACCAGAAAAGTTGGTAGAAGTAGCCCCTTCATTGGTATATTCTGATTCTCCAGAACAAGTTTGAATAATATTATCAATTAATAAAGCATTATGACATTCATCATTTGCTGGTTGGGCGAATAGGAAAATAGGGCATAAAATAAATGCCAATAGATTAAATAGTTTAGTATTTACTAAAGCGTAATGACTATTCATAAGGTGATGTTTGTGATTCGGAAGCAGCAAAAATATAACCTACTTTCCAAAATAAGTATGTTCGATGGGCTTACTCAACTTAATAATGGGCTTAACAAGTACAAAAAAGAACACTTTAACGCATTTCTTGTTAAAAAATAACGAAAATTGTTGTTGGCTTATGTATAAAAAAGAATAAAACGACGTGTATTAGCCAAACTTAATCTGCTTGTTAGGCATTTTAAAAATACTATTTGAGCTACTAGATATGATGGGATACTGTCCTTTGATAATGTAAGGTGTTTGCTGATTGAGACGGAATAATAAGCAATAAGTCAAATAAGACGTAAAAAATTCATATTTATTTTTAAGAAAAGTAATACATTTGTAACCAACGATATGAAAAAAAACATACCTAATATTATTACCTCGATTAATCTGTTTTGCGGCTGTTGTGCGCTGGCCTGTATATTTTATGGTCGTTTTTTTAATGCTTTTCTATTTTTATTTGTGGGAGCTTGGGCAGATTATTTGGACGGTTTGGTAGCTAGGTCATTGAAAGTAAAATCAGAATTAGGAAAACAATTAGATTCCCTTGCAGATATGGTTTCTTTTGGCGTCGTTCCCGGTGCGATTATCTACATGCTATTGGTTAGAGGAATGATTAAAAACTTTGAAAGTTTTCCACAATATTTAATTTTAGCAGGATTGCCTGCTTTTTTGATTACCGTATTTGCGGCTGTTCGACTCGCCAAATTTAATATAGATACCCGCCAATCAGAAGATTTTATTGGATTAAATACGCCTGCTTGTACTATTTTTACGGTTGGACTGATGTTGATGTATCATTATGATTCTTATGGTTTGCGAGAAGTAGTCATTAGTCCTTGGTTACTTTACCCAACCATAGTAGTACTTTCTTATTTATTAATCGCTGAATTGCCGATGTTTAGTTTTAAATTTAAAAATTTTAAATGGGCAGGTAATGAAATGCGGTTTATATTTTTAATACTTGCCCTATTATTTCTAGTTGCTTTTAAAGAAGTAGCGCTTTCCTTAATTATTATTATGTATGTTTTGTTTGGATTATTTGCTTTGATTGCTCCTGCTAAAAAGGGGTGAATATCTACAATCGTAAAGCAGAATTCATCGACTACCTGTCTAAAGTAGGACACTCAAGTTTAGGACAGACAACATAAAATCTATATTTTCCGACGCTTGGAGCAACGAATATAGATTCGCTGTTGTCGAAAATGTCCAATCTTAGAAGGGTAGCCAATTCATCGTTTATCATTCAACGTTCATCGTTTAGCTATGGTGCCAGCCGTTCTATTTTCCATTCCTTTTCTATTAAGGTATAAGAAAGTCTATCGTGGAGTCTACTTGACCTGCCTTGCCAAAATTCTATTAAGGTGGGTTTAATTTGATAGCCACCCCAATGGGAGGGAATCGGTAAATTATCAGCGTCTTTATATTTTTCTTTTAAACGAAGGACATTTTGTTCTAAAATACTTCTATTGGGAATTACTTGACTTTGAGGAGAAGCCCATGCCCCAATTTGGCTACCTTTTGGCCTACTTTGAAAATAGTTCAGCGAAACGGCTGGCGCAACTTTTTCAGCAATACCTTCAATACGAATTTGTCGTTCTAAATCTTTCCAAAGAAAGACGACGGCAATATTGGGATTAGCGGCTAATTCTTGCCCTTTTCTACTGTCATAATTGGTATAGAAAATAAAACCGTTTTCGTCAAACCCTTTTAACAAGACTATTCTAGCGGCAGGTTTTCCTTGTGCATCGACCGTTGCAATAGTCATGGCATTCGCTTCTTTAATTTGACTATCTAAAGCTTCTTGAAACCATTCATTAAACTGTTGAATTGGATTAGTATGAACATCCACTATTTCTAACGTTTTTGCTCGGTAGTCTTCTCTTAAAGCAGCTATAGTTTGATTATTTACTTTCATGACTTATTTTTAGTAAAAGGGAAGTTCAATTTCCCATGAAATCTTGTCGAGGAACTAAAGTGCCTCTATGCTATGATAACAAAAAGAATGAAAAAGAGATTCAAAAGAAAGGAAAAAATAAGAAAGGAAAAAGCGAGTACGGAGAATAAAATGGAAAAGACCTTATGAAGTCATGAAAACTGGTCAATCTATAAGTAAAGAATCCTGTTAATCGAATATAATCTCCGATTAAAGATGCGGGACAAGTTACGGAGTTAAAACCTGTCATCCTGTAAATAAAAAAACCCTGTCAAAAATCACTTGACAGGGACAAAACAAAAAACAAACACTATGAACAAACACTATCTTTAATCAAAATTGTTAAATAATAAAAACAATAATGATGTTGAGTCGAATAAAAAGTTTTTCCCTCCATCAACAAAAACAAAGTGTTAGAAAACACGCTAGTTATAAGCTGAAGGAGGGAAAAAACACCCCCGAGCGAGTCGGGGGACAAGATAAAAACAAAAACTATGAACAAACACTCACCCTATATTCGATAGAAATAAACTGTTAAATCGTTATTAATACATCAATACTACACCAAAATACAGTCCGCTAGTAGTATAATAACTATTTGACAGTCAAATATAATTCAAAATTAATAAAATATATATTAATAAATGATATTTATATTAATTTTTATGATTTTTTTGAAACTTTTGTAGCCTTTGAAGAAAAGTCTATACCATGATTGATCTGGCAAATTTTAGTGAAAGTAAATTCCACTTTATTTAAACAGGGGATTTACTCGAAGAGTATTATTATCAAATCTGTTTAACAAAAGAACAAAAACCGAACCAAAAAATATTTTTTGGAAATAAAAAATAGAAAAAAAATAAAGAAGGCGTTTTTTAGGCAATTTTTTTGAGCTAATGAGTAGATACGCAGCAGGAGATAATTAGGAAAAATAGGGCAGATTGTTTAGTTTATCTTATTTATTTTAGGGACGAGGTAATAAATAATCTACCAGAAATGACGAGATTATTTTTTCTTTTAGCAAGGCAAAAAATTCTAGCATAGCCTAGTTACGTTAGAATTTTTTAACATAAGTAAAAAGATAAAGATTCGGGGAATGTTTATCTTTTTGTGAACCGCTTGCGGACGGGTGGAAAAGGAAAAAGAATCCGTCAGGCTGGTAGGTTATTATTTTCCTCGTCCCTTAATAATTCATTTGGGTTCTTTTCAAGATTAAGACGGAGACTTTTATCGAGGATAGACACTTGGAGGTCTTGAAGACACTCCAAGGTCTTGTGTATCGGGAAAACCTTGGAGCGTCTATGAGACCTCCAAGCGTTTGAGGCTTCAAATTTAATTTCATCCATTTTTATAAAAATGATACTCTAACAAAAAACTAATGACTAGTATCAGCAATTGAATCTTCCTCATTTTCTTTAATAAAAAACCATAAAAAAGCAGAAATACCTAAGGTGACTGCACAAATAATAAAGGTTAAATTTTTATTATTGGCTGCACTAATGGCTTCGCCTATACCGAGAGAGGCGACCAACTGAGGCAATACAACGGAGAGATTAAAAAGCCCCATATATAAGCCCATTTTAGATTGTTCCACTTTTTGAGACATGATGGCAAAAGGAAGACTGACCGTTGCTGCCCAACCAATCCCTAAAATCGCCATTAAAACATAAATGGTCATTGGAGAAGTCCCTATGAAAAAAATGCCTGCATAGCCGATTGCCATAATTGCAATACAGATAGCATGCGTTCGCACTCGACCGATATTTCGAGTGATTGGTTCTAGGACAAATGCTGGTAAAATAGCGGCAACTGCATTCAAAATTAAGAAGGCAATAGATACCACTTGCCCCATTTTATCGGCAGACAAATCAGGCATAGTGAATTGGATATAGGTAAACATATACACAAACATGGTCTGAATACCTACCCAAGTAAAGGAATGAGCTGCCAAGACTTTTTGAAAACCAATTAAACCCGCCTCCGACTTACTTTTTCCCGCCTCGGACGTAGTAACTGCTTTTAGTAAAAGAACAATTGTCAGTACAAAACAGAAAATCTCAACATAATACTGGTCTTTTTCAATGCCTGCCAATTTAATCCCCATCGCATAAATCCCATAAATCAAAAAGCCCCAAAGTGGTTGAATCGTTTGTAACATTTCCCCAAAGGAGGTGGTCGAATCACCGCTACCAGCAGCGATATCACTTGTATCCGTTAAGGTTTTTGGTTCTTCTATAAAAAAGGGTGGAATAATAGATAATATCAGTACTAAAAAAGCTCCGAAATAAATCAAGGCTATATTTCCCCAAATAGCGGCAATAACATAAGCTAACACCCCAAAAGTACCAGAAATGGTCTGCATCCAAGTATAGCCTTTTGTCCGTTGTTCCCCTTCTGGTGTCACATCCGCAATGATGGTTCGAGTAGGATTAAAGCCAACATTGATGGCTAAATCTAAACTTAAAGCAATCGAAATCGCAATCGCTAAAATACTTTCTACGCCCATTGAAGCTGAAATAACGCCAATATTGGGTAAGGCTAAAAGCATTAAAGCAGCAATGACCCCGCCAATCAAAATAAAAGGACGCCGACGACCATTCCAAAACCAGACTTTATCACTAATAATTCCAAAAATAATCTGTCCGAAAATACCCGCTATCGGTCCTGCTGCCCAAACCAATCCTATTTCGTGAATTTCTAAATTATATTTAGTACTCAATATCCAACTCAAAGCAGAAATTTGTACCGAAAGTGCAAAACCCATTGCCGTTGAAGGCAAACTCAACAAGGCATAGAAAGTATTAGATAACTTTTTTTGAATAGCTAACATTAGCAAACGTTTTGGTGTGAAAATTTGACGAAACTAAAGGCTGGAAATATTAAGATAGGCGAAAGGTAAGGAAAATAAGTACTTGTACAAAATTAAAGGAGGTTTAAGAGTTGAAAGGGTTTTCTTATAAAAATGGGAAAACGCCTTTTTTGACAATTTTCAATTTTAAAAAGGGAATAACCCATAGTTTTTGGGGTATAAAATATCATTATTGAGGTTAAGTACCTACAACCAAATACTCGACACTTTATGATGGGCTCTTTTTCCACTTTAAGCATCCCATCCGCAAGCGGTTCACTAAGAAATCAAGATTCCCCGAATCTTCCTTTCTTAGCTCATGTTAAAAAATATTTCCGTAG
>JBGCFJ010001194.1:0-3141 GCA_045106885.1 Saprospiraceae bacterium | reverse complement strand
TATTTTTAATGACCAGCAGATATTAGCTAATCACTTTATTCAAAAACTGAATTAATAAATAAAAAATGAAAAAATATTATTCTATTATTTCCCTAATCTTAGCTGGGCTTTTTATTGCTTCAACAGCAGTAGCGCAACAATTTAAGGTCTTATTATTCACCAAAACAGCAGGTTTTCACCATAAATCCATTCATGAAGGAGTGGCAGGAATGAGAAGTTTGGCAAAACGCCATAATTTTCAACTAGCATGGCACGAAGACGCAGGGCGTATGAATGATAAGAATTTAGCCGAATTCGATGTGATTGTCTTTCTAAATACTACTGGAGATATATTGAATGCAGAACAGCAAAAATCGATGGAGAAATTCATTCAATCAGGCAAAGGATTTGTAGGGATTCATAGTGCGGCAGATACCGAATACGAATGGCCTTGGTATACTAAAATGGTAGGGCGTATGTTTAAAATTCACCCTGCCCAACAAACGGCTATGTTAGATGTGGTTGATAGTAATTTTCCTGGTATGGGCAGAATGCCAAAGCGTTTAATGTGGACAGACGAATGGTATCAGTACGGAGAAGAAAAAATCGACGACCTAAAATACTTAGTTGCCGTAGATGAGCAAACTTTTGACCCTTATGCTAAATGGGGTGATAACGAAGGAAAAGGAATGGGCGATTTTCATCCAATTTCGTGGTACCATGAATATGACGGGGGGCGTGCTTTTTATACAGGCTTAGGACATATTCCTGCGATTTATAGCGACCCTATCTTTTTAGACCATTTATATGGCGGGATTTATTGGGCAGCAAAGGGGAAAGGGATTAAGAAATAATTGTTACTACTAGGCAAAGGGCTAAAGGCAGAGGGCGAAGGGACTAAACGCTTCCTGAGTCGTCTGCTTGATATATAATCCACCCACAGTTTTTACCGTAGAGCCAAAATTAATAAGAATGCGCTTATAAGACTCAAAGTTTTAGAAGCGCTTTCTTATTAAAGGTATTATTTATTCTATTTTGAACCCAACCTTTTCTTGCTAAATCTAGTCTATTAAAGAAAAAGCTATGAGTCTACGAATTGCGTTATTTTTATTGACAATTATCAGTTGTTTTGCTTGCAGAAAAGAAGCACAAAACGACTGTCCAGATAATCTAGAATCAGGTATTATTATCGGGTTAGATTTTCGAAAATGTGCCTGTTGTAGCGGTTACTGGATAGAAATTGGGAATGACACGCTTCGTACGTTTACCTTACCTGAAAATATTGAAATTGCAGATACTAATTTTGTAGATGGTCTATCTATTCCCGTTTGTTTGTCCTATGAAAAATCAATGGACTGCCAAGGTTTTGAGGAATTAATCGACATTAAAACCATGCGTTTGCAATAAGCTGAAGTATCAGATAATTTTAAATTATGGGAGACTTGAATTTGGGCTAATCTCCTTCCTCCAACATAAATAATTCTTCCACTTTTATTTCAAAAAAGCGCGCCATTTTTAAAGCCAAAATAGTCGAAGGTACAAATTTATTTGGAATAGCTTAAAACGACAAAATGCTTCTAAGACAGTATATCCTAGAAGCATTTTGCAAGAAAAAAGAAAGTAGGGATTTATTCTTCAATTCATCGTTTATCGTTAATCGTTTATCGTTCTTTATGATTTCGCTTTCTTTCGTTTCTTCCCCCTTTTCAATTTCTCTCCACAATCAGAAATAGCCTGCCCATCATTACAAATAATAGATAAATCTGACCCTGTTTGCGCAACGGTGATTTGTTGACTGACATTTGCTTTTTGACTATTAAGTAGATAAAAAGGGTCATTAAAATTGTCCATTAGATAAATAGGTGCTCCTGTGCATTCGCCACTATTGGTGAAAGAAAACAAAGGAATTTTGGTATCTTTGGTATAGGTAATATTTCTAGTGCCAATACTGGTTAACCCAAAAACAATGTAATCAAATTTAGGGGCTTCTGTAGGTGCATTGGAACGACCATTTTCCGTGAATTCTACGCCCTCGATTAGATTTTCTAAATTGGCTACTTGGAAACTACCCGTAGATACTTTAAGGGTTATCTGAGCTGTTGCAGTCGTATTGAATGGTGTTTTGATAGTTTGATTAGGTAATAAGGAAATGGTGAATAATCCTTTTTTTGCTTCTAATATATAGGTGTAAACACAGTTTTGGGGTTGATTAAAGGCTATTGTTGAAGCTATGTTTTTTTGTGAATTGATAGGAAATGTTAGGGATAACATGCCTAAGGATAAGGATATTATAAAAAATGGTACGGCTAAATTTTTCATAAGGATAATTTTGATTAAACAATTTAAGAAAAAGAAGTGTCTTTAATGGAGAGTGAAATTCTATGCCTAGGAGTAATTAAACAAGTCTATTAATGATACAACAAAAATAATGCCCTTCTTAGGAAAATCGTCCTTTAATAAAAAAGCCATTTAAAACTAAAAAGCGGCTACCTCAATTTAAGAGATAGCCGCTTTATATTGCAGTAATTATTAAAAATTACTTAGCGAATACAGATTCTTTGCCAAATTTCTTTGTCAAAAGGTAGTAAAACATACCTCTGTATTTGTTTTTGTTAGATTTGCCTAATTGCTCACCAACTTCTTTCATGGCTGCATCTAAAGCAGGGCCATCAGATAAACCTAATTTTTTGATTAGGAAGTTTTTCTTTACTCTTTCCAATTCTACAGGGTCAGAAGTAGACACTTTTGACGAATCTTTATTATAAATAGCTGGACCGCAAGCTTTGGTCACTGCTTTTAATAAATCAGGATCTGCAGTTACACCTGCTTTGTCTTTTAATTCTTTAGTATAAAGATCTAGAGCTGCTTGAAATTTACTCATAATATATAGTAGTTTAAGTTAAGAAATATAGTAAGATTTTAGGTGTAATATTAAGGAGTTCTGCCGATAATTTACAATTTTACGGTATTTTTTTGCAAGAATATGGTCGAGTAACAAAGAAAAACGGTAATATACCCATTTGAAAATGAGTTTTTAATTCATTTTCAAAGAGAGTTTCCTATTTAAGTACCAACTCATAATTAGATTAAAATTTCAGGGAGGCTATTTTTTCGATACCCTCCCATCCGCTTTGCGGTTCACAAACGATGTTTGCTCATTTC
>JBGCFJ010001193.1:0-6778 GCA_045106885.1 Saprospiraceae bacterium | reverse complement strand
ATTGACTTTTTGAAATAGATTTGAAAAGAGTACAGTTTTTACTGACAAATTCTTCCACTTCTTTTTCAATATTCTGGTCAGTTTGCTTGAGCGTATTCCTCCTATCCAACATAGCAATAATAAGGTCATCATTATTGCCCTTATCAATAACAGCCGTTTGTGATACAACAAAATCTTTATGCTCTTCTTTTGGAAGACTAACGGTAGCCTCAGCAGCCATTAAAAAGGTAGGATTATAAATTACTTTACCAAAACCTTCGCTTTGATAATTGCCAACATGAGACAAAAGCCCATCTGTAGTAGAAGTCTCAATAATAATTACAGAACCTTTTTGTATGACAGCTAAATCAGCGTTTGATGTTCTTCTTTTTCCATTATAAGATTGATGTACTCTGGTTTTTACTTGACATTTATCCCAAAGAATTTTTGCAGTAGAGGATAACCCAAACATTTCAGGTTTAAGTTCTAAAGTTGAATAACCGCATTCATCTAAAAAACATAAATCTGAATATGCATAGACAATCAATTCACCGTTCCCCATTTTAGGATTAGAAATCGTATCAAGTTTAACTTCTTCAATTTCAGCTAGACCATATTCAGCAGATTTAGAACGACCTATTTTTTGGATGCCTACCAATCCTTGTCGAATAATAGCTGATGATATGCTATTGTCTTTTATTTCTACATTAAAAATAAATTCACTCCATGCAATAAACGAATAATAGCCATACATCTCATTATCCTTAGACCTCCGTTTATCAGAATCATAGGCAGACTTAATAGCAAATTTTTGACTTAAATTCAAAAAAATAGTTCCATCCAGATTTAGGAATCCACTTCTTTCCTGCTTTAATTGTTTACTATTTGCTCTTAATACTTCTCTAAAATCTTCGTCTATATTATGGTGCAAATAAACTTGTTCTTCGTTTTTTAATTTATCTCTAAACCATACAAAAGGCATTGGATAACCAGATTGATTATTGACAATCGGATAAGCATTTCCGAACTTGACATTTCCATTGTGAAAAATATTCAGCGTTTTCACTTCATCCTTTTCGTTGTAAGCTTTAGCGGCTAAAATACCTAAAAACTTACCCCCTGGAATGTAGTCTAATGATTTATGAAACCCTTCAGTTGCAGCCCGTGAAGTCAGTACTACATCAGAGAGAAATTTGCATTTGAAATTAATAATCATATTTCTTCTTTATTTAATATTGACCAATCACATCTACCAAGTCCACGATGTCTTTTATGTCCCATTCTTTTGATGTATTGAAAACAGTAGTTTAAACTATCTTGTAATGCTTGGTCATCAGGGAAACCATGAATTTCTGCGTATAATACCATAGGTACAGTCACTTCAATAGCTCTTAATGAATTATCAATTGCTTGGCCATTATTCTGATTGATGGCAGTAGAACTAATGGATTGATACAATAGGTCTTTTTTCTTTTTATCTTCTCCAAGATATTGTTGGAGTTTTGCCGATAAATAGGCATTAGAAAAGTGACAAGAAGAAGTATTTGTTTTACTACCTAAAACGCACTCTATAAATTGATTTGAAATTAGACCTGTATCGGTACTACTCAAAATTTTAGCAGCATCTCTAACCAATCCTTTTAATGTTTTACCAGGAATATAAGGTAATCCTTTGTTTGTTTTGATTACCTCCGAATCCACTAAAACCCCTCCTGACAAACCAGAACCAGTATGCCAGAAATCATAAAATTGTATTTGAAATTGTATTTTCATTGTTTAATGATTTAAATCTTCAATAGCTAATGCATCATATAAATGAGTAGTCGATAAATCTTTTGATAAAG
This sequence comes from Saprospiraceae bacterium, assembly GCA_045106885.1. GTDB lineage: Bacteria > Bacteroidota > Bacteroidia > Chitinophagales > Saprospiraceae > JAFMDF01. The sequence continues at coordinate 4,955 of JBGCFJ010001193.1, read as the reverse complement.
TAGTTGCTAGATTCAATTCGTCCCAATATTTTTTATGTGTCATACTTTCTGTCCGCTTCATCAAATCTTTAGCCCTTATTTTATCTTTTCCTAATTCAGAAAGCCACCTTCGGATGCTAGACTTGGGAGATTCTTCTTCATGTAGTAGTAGAGCATATTTTTTTAGAGAATTGATACTAGGCTTTCCTAGCTTATCATCAATATAATAGGGACCACAAGCGAGATTAATGCCACCTGAATCTAATTCTGTTGTTAATATATCTTTCCAATCTCTAACATAGCTAGAGTGGACTTTATGAAACATTAAACAAGATGGTGGTAAATCTATATTGATGTCTTTAGCATCTTTCTTAGCCTGCTTACATAAATCTTCTGCTAAATCGACCCCATAATGAAAAGGATAATGAGATTTTGTATAAGCAATTCCAGCACAGGCTGTCAAGCCATTTTCAAATTCTGATAAATAACCTAGATGTTCTTTTGTCTCTTCTTCGAAGTAACGCAGAAAAAATTCTGTAAAATCAAGAGCTAATGCTCCTTTAGTAATAACAGTCACATCATCTCCACCAATAATAATAGGTCTAAAAGGGATTTCTTTTTCTTTATATTTTGGCAGAATAACCTTTTCAAAGGCTCTTTCAACAGCATTTTCAGTAGCCCGTTGAAGTTTTAAAGAGAACTCTCTAAAAGTACTTGTGGTATCTAATTTTTCAGTTTCGATTCTTCGTGCTAATTCAATCACTTTTTTACCTAAGCTATTTCCGTCAGCATGAATAACTCCTATCCAACTCTCTTTTCCTGCTCCTATTTTTTCTATATTATTCATCAAATTTGACCTATTGCTAAATGGTGCAATTCCTTTTCCATTTGTAAAGGCATCCCTTTTCCTTTTTTGATTAAAATCTAATTCATCATTTCCATCTTTAGCAACTGTCGGTTTTCCAGTTTTTGGATTTTTTTGTATTGCTTGAGTTCCTAAATGAATAGAGATAGTAGGTCTATTACGTTGTACTTTTAACTTGTCTTCCAAATTGTCAATTTCCTTTTTTCCTATAGAAGTAGCTGCTACAACAGCTTGACTTACAGTAATATCACCAGCTAATTGTTGAAATTTCATTGGTAAACATTTGAAAACTAAATTACAATCATCCAACTCATCAAATACGTATTTGAAATTTCCTGCTGCGTCAATTAAAATGTTGTTGTCGTCAATGTCCTTACCTAATATTTCTTCAATTATTTGTCTGGGTAAATCCTTAACCAATTGGCTTGCCCCAATAATCTCTTTTAATTTATTGGTCGCAAAGATGTAAGATTGAATGCCTTGAATGCTTAATCCATATAAATATTTCATTGGCTATTTTTTTCATTAATTAATTTCACAATCCCAAATCCAATACTACTTCCTTTCCCTAGCCCCACATAATTGGGCAGGCTAACATTGGTTTTAAAATTAATGGAGAAAGCGAGCAAGTCTTTCCTTTTGAAAGTGAGTGGTTTGATTTGTTTTATTTGGGTTATGGTTAAGGTGACTTGGTCTGCTATCCACCAATCAATGCCTTTAGCAAAAGCGAGGATATTTCCTTTGAGAATGCTTTGCAACAGGTCAATTTGAGCAGTTTCATTACCTTCTAATGCTTGCCAACGTTGGAGATGCTTCTGATTAAGTGCCAACCAATTGAGTAGGCTATATTCAAATTCAGAGGTCCAAGTTTGCACCTGATGATAATGCAAATCCACATCTTCCACTTCAAAAGAATGCGTCTGATTACCAATGCGAAGCTGCATATCTCGGTGTTGTAAGAGATGGTGAATTTCATCTGTTCCCGATTCTAAACAAATAATACTTGCCTTTTTCTGCGTCACTTTGTATTGAATCAAAGGATAACGGTAAAAAACTTGCTTATCATCTTTATGGTTGTGGAAGAGTTCAGCTTTGCGCGCTGTTTTTTCTATGACAGCGGCTCTAAATTTAGGTATATCATAAGGAAATATAGGCTGCGCAAAGCGCACCTTGAGGTAGCGAAGTTTTGGCATACTGGTTTGATTTTTAATTAAAAAAGAATAGACGAGGTGATGGGAAGGATTTATAAGGTAAGTCAATTAAATGACTAAATCTTCCAATCTTATTATTTGGTAATGTTTCGTTACGTAACGGTAGGTATTTTTTAGCATTAAACATGGTATTTTTTAGCATGTATTCTTTTTCTGGTAATTTAATGATATAAATCAGCCACAATATTATTTACAAAAAAATATATATGTAAAGACATTTTAAAGGGGATAATCATAAAAAAATAGCTATATTGCATATATATACCAGCACTCATATTACTGACAACCAACATTTTATAATATTGTAATCGGCTTAAATTATCATAAAAACATGAGGCATAGTAAAGTCTTTCAACATATAGAAATATTATCCGCACCAGAATGGAAGGACTTAAAAAAATGGATACTTTCGCCTTGGGCTAATTCTAATAAGAATCTGATAGCTTTGTATAAGGCATTGGAAAAGGGATTTCCTCATTTTCAAGGAAATAAATGGACGAAGGATACTATTTATAAAAAGGTTTATCCTCAAAAAATATATAACAATAAGGTTTTCAATAATCTCTTGACGGATTTTAATAAACAAATAAAAACCTTCCTCATTCATGAAAGAATTAATCGTCAGCCAACCTTATCAGAACATTTCTTTACTTCAGAATTAATGGAACGACACGCTACTGCTTTATTTGAAAAAACAACTAATACTTTTATTCAAAATTTAGAAAATAAGCATCCAAAATCGGAAATGGATTATTGGTATTTATATCAATCTAATAGACAGTTATATTATCAAACTAGTGCTCGGCATCGGTTAGACCCAGAGTCGGAGGTATTAGAAAAAGCAATTGAAAATTTGGAATTTTTTTATGAATGGAAGTTGCTAAAGCATAAAGTGGATGAAAGAACTAGGTTGGTAATGCTTAAAAACCAAAAAAAAGACAACAAACCAAACCCCAAAAAGACCATCATTACCATTCAATTATTAAAAAAATATCTCAACAGACCAGAGGGATGGAACTTAAAAGCTTATCAGGAATTTAAAAACCTGTACCATCATCATTTTGCAGACCTTCCGAAAGAATATCAAAAAGATTTTTTAACCTACTGTATTAATGATAGCATACATCCAGATGGTTTGGCAAGCATAGCGGATATTCGGCAGTTATTCGAGCATTTTAAATTTGGTTTACAGCATCATTTATTTTTCCATTATGAACAGATGACTGCTATCACCTTTCACAATATCTTATTAACCGCCAGTCATTTAGAAGAGCTGGCATTTGCCAAACAGTTTCTATCAAAACATATCTCTTTTTTAGCTGAATCTGTCCAATTAGATGCTCGCTATTGGGGAGAAGCAGAATTAAAATACATGGCTAAAGACTATGAGTCTGCTATAGAGAAAATTGAAGAGCATTCTTTTTCTAGTCCCTTATTTAAAATGCAGTCAATTGGACTTTTTCTAAGGGCTAATTTTGAGCGATACTTAGAAGATGAGACCTATTATAGTACCTTTCTTAGCCTTTGTCAGGCAAAGGAGAAATCCTTTCTAAGAAGCAAATTCCTGTCGAAATCTCGTCAGTTAGCCTATATAAGATTTATACAATATTTAAGAAAGTTAGCAGGAATAATAAACAATCCTGATTTTGGAAAAAGAGACGTATTGTTATATCAAAAAGAATTGAATAGGGCTGGTAATTTTTTTGGCAAAGGCTGGCTGCATAAAAAAGCCTATATGATGATTAATCACTACTAATTTTTTTCAGCAGTTACCTCTTAAAAAAGAGATAACTGCTAGCAAAGGCATTAAATACCTAGGATGTCTTCTGTAACAATCAGAGACACCCACTCAAAAGTGAAGCTAGTCATAACATTTGGAATTTGTATTCCGCCTAAAGACGAAAGAATTAAGAAATATTTTGCTCTTAATCTTTCGGTTTATGCGACAAACCCATTTGTTGACACTACTTCGCTTTTAATCAAAATTTAATTTTTGTTAGTTTCTTCAAAGCAACTTTTTGCCTTTCGAATACAAACATAGAAAATAACTACGCAGTATTTTTGCGTAGTTAGTTATTTTTTTGAAAAAAATGATTTTTAAGAAAAAAACTTTAGCAACAAAATAATTTCATGCACCCAACCCTAACCTACTACACCACCGCCTTCCAATCCCTCAACCAAGGCAACACCGACTACGATCCAGCGCCCCACAAACCCATCCTGATCCTGTCCATCATCGACCAATTGGAGCAGCAAACAATCATCACAGAACGAGTCGCCACCGACGAGCAACTAAAAGCCCAATTCCAGAAAAATTGGACATTGCTCGTCAATACGGATCACCGCTGCGATATCAACAATCCATTGTACCACCTTAAAACAGAAGGCTTTTGGCGTGCCAAAGAAAAGCTGTTCTGACCATTGGTTGGGATGGCTTTTTTTGTTTATCAATCATTTATTTTTTATTATTAGGTCAAATCAAAAAGAACTTAGGAGAGAAAAAATTTAAAGTTTTGTGTGTACAGTCGTATATTGAGTCAAAATGGAGTTCGATGCAAAAATTAATACCACCATTTATCTTTCTACTTTGTGTCATGGTAGTTTCAACAGGAAAACGATTTATAAAAGTGAAAACTAAAATACATAAGTACCTACTATTAAATAATCGTCACTTTTGATTCAGGCTATTTTTTCGCTAGACGAGGCATGAAGAAGTGTCAACTTCTGAACCGCAAAGCGGACGGGATAGCTTGCATAGCCCCGCTACGGAAATATTTTTTAACATGAGCTAAGAAAGGAAGATTCGGGATGAGCAAACACCGTTTGTGAACCGTTTACGGACAGGAGTGCTTATTTCTTAGTGAACCGCTTGCGGATGGGATGCTTATAGTGGAAAAAGA
>JBGCFJ010001192.1:0-10381 GCA_045106885.1 Saprospiraceae bacterium | reverse complement strand
AATGAAGTGCAGAGATTTTAAATCGGTTAGGAGGTGATTATAAATTCACCGTCAAGGGCATATCCAATTCCGCCACAATCTCATTGAGGTATTTTATAAATGCTTCTTGGGTTTTTAGGGCATTAGGTTCTTGCTCCCAAGCGGCCAAAAAGTAATAAGTCAATTTCTTATTGGTCGGTTTTAGCACCACGATATGACTATGTTTATCTTCTGTAATTTCAAGGACATCCTTCTTCTTATATAGGACAGCCATTCCCATATAGTCATCTGCTAAACTTTGTTTACCCCAAGTGGCGATATACGCCCATTCTCCGTTTTCATGTTTAACATAATTACCATTGTCATGTTTAACGATGCCTGTGCATAGATTAGGCAAGGATTGACTAAGCACAATATCGTGTTTCGTCAATCGGCTACCAGCATGAATAGATAAATTAGACCTTACGTTGGTGGTATGATTTCCTGTATTCCATCCGTAATAATTGGTTTGAACCTTACTTTCGATGGGACCATTCAAAACAACCCTACTGGTAATGGAGTCCGTTTTAGCTACTCTTTCAGCCATATCTCCTGTCCAAAAACCTAAAGAACCAATTCCCAAAGAACTGCCTACTTTTAACACATCCATGCCCCAATCAGCAGGCTCATGATAAGAATCGAATCCATCTTGTCCCACCTTTTGCAAGACCATTTCCTTAGTTTTTTTACCAAAAATATCAGTCGCATTTCGCCAATCCAGATAAAAACGATACCCCACTAAATCAGATTCCCAACCAGGCCCTTCATAACGGATAAACCAAGAATGGTCCGTATGTTCAGGAGGAACTCGTAGGTAATTCACATTTTTAAATTCTCCTTCTAGGTATTCTTTTTCTTTCCATTTGCCATTTATTTTATGAGACAGTTCTGCTTGCGTCCTTTTCTTAAAAGAAGGAGGGGCTTCGCCTTCTGCCAAGGCTACTAATTGAATTTGTTTTTCTTCATTGGCTGCCATATCTACCAATAGGGCAATTTCATCCGTAGTTCCATTCCCATCCAGATCATTTTCTTGAAAAGGAATTGCAGAAGTGCCCATTACTTTGAAATTTCCCATTTTAAGGCTAGGTGTTTTTTCCCATAAGGATTTAGGATTGATATGTAATAGCATATCCTTTCTAGCCTTATCTAAGGGGTTCTTTAAGGTAATGGAAGTAGTTGGAGTAGTTGTGGTAGTTGGTGCTTGTCCACAAGCCAACAACAAGGGAACTAAACAAATAATAAAGAACCGTAAACTAGTCATATTTGATTAAAATTTTAAAGCGAGTAATAGCTCAAAGGTAGGAACAGCTGAGCGTTTTGATTATTAGACATCGTACATCAAGATGCCGCCGAACAAGTCTATTCTAGAGTTAACGAAGATGTATACTGAGAACGGGATGAAAAAGTGATTTTGAATTTTCCATCGGATGGCTACGCCGTCCGATGGCTTGCTGTATCATCGGACGGCGTAGCCATCCGATGAGTTAAATAGCTTTCCAATAATCACTTTTTTATCCCGTGTAGAGTATAGTTTTTTTTGAGAAAAGGAAGCTATAAATTTGAAATTGCATCCTTTATCCCTATTTCTTCTATGCTAATTAAACTATGGCTTAATTCTTCCACAAACCCTTCAATCAAACTCAAATCCTGTCCCCAATTTTGTTCCCATTGTAAGACCTTTTTAGCCAAGGTCGTAAAGGCGGTCGCAGAACCATCACATTCTTGCCATAAACCCTGCAAAAAAGCAATAGCTGTAGCATCATCTTTTAAGGGGATAGGCTGTCCATTATTTTCCCCCTTATAAAAATGAATCATTGAAGCTAGTGCAAAAATTAACCGTTTGGGCAATTGTCCCGTTTTTTGGTGATACGCTAAAATAGAAGGTAGCACTCTGGTTTTAAACTTAGAGGTACAGTTGAGAGAAATACTTATTAATTGGTGATGGATAAACGGGTTTTTAAAACGGTCGAGTACATCTTTAGCGTATTGTTGCAAGGTCTCGTCAGGCAAATCTAAGGTAAGAATAATTTCTTCAAACAAAGCTTGCTGCACAAATTTACCCATTACGTCATGTTCAACGGTTTCTCGAACCGTTTCGATACCGTAGAGATAGCCGACGGGTACCATCGTTGTATGTGCGCCATTTAAAATCCGCACTTTTATTGTCCGATAAGGAGCTAAATCATCGGTATAAATAACATTCAACCCAATTTTATCTATCGGAAATTCTTTTCTCACTTTTTCGGGTGCTTCTATCGCCCAAAAATGATAGGGTTCTCCTTGAGTAATCATGCTATCTTCAAATCCAGCTTGCGCCCACGCATCGGTTAAAGCTGTTTTGCTCACACCAGGAATAATTCTATCTACTAAGGTATTACAAAAAATATTGGCATTTTTTATCCATGCCTTAAAGGAATTTTCTAATTGCCAATTATCAGCATATTGTAAAATAGCGGTTTGAAGTAAGCGCCCATTATCAATCAATAATTCGGTAGGAATAAGGACACAACCTGCTTTTTCATCCCCATTAAAATGCGTAAACCGATGATGTAACCAAAGGGTCAATTTTGCAGGAAATTCATGCGGGGGCGCATCCGTTACTTTATCCGTTTCGGCGTAGCGAATCCCCATTTCCGTGGTATTGGAGATAATATATTTTAAGTCTGGATTTTCAGCAGACTGTAAATATTCTTGCCACTCTTTATAAGGATGAATGATGCGACTAATAGACTTTACCAAATAGCTTTCATCTATAATTTGTCCTTCTTTGATACCTTTGGTTAAGACATTAAACAAACCATCTTGCTGTCGCCATGCGTCATAATCTCCTCTTTCCGTTGGTTTGACGACTAGAATGCCCCACTCATTCTTCGTTTTTTCATTATAAGTATCCACTATCCAATCGACAAACCCTCTAAGGAAATTTCCACCGCCAAATTGAAGGATTTTTTCTGGGTATGCTTTTGCTATTTTTGCTGTCTGTCTATTTAATTTTTGCATTTTTTATTGTTTGTAACCACCAAATTTATTTGGTAGGTTCTTAAAAAAGAATCAGCCAAATAAATTTGGCAATTACAAAGAAACTCCTCTTTTCCAAGGAATAAAATCATCCTGTCCCAATCGTTCTGCATGGGTAATGACGTCTCCATTGGCTACTTGTATAAGTAGTTCCAGAAGTTCTTCGCCTTTAGACTCAATCGTATCTTCTCCAGAAATGACTGTTCCTGCATTAATGTCAATAATATCTTTCATGCGTTCTGTTAATGCCGTATTACTCGACATTTTAATGGTTGGCGCAACTGGATTTCCCGTCGGTGTGCCCAATCCTGTTGTAAATACGATGAGGTTCGCACCTGAACCTGCTAGACCAGTTGTGCTTTCGACATCATTGCCAGGCGTACACAATAAATGCAAACCTGCTTCAATAGGTTGTTCTGTATAATCCAATACAGAAACGACTGGTGAAGTCCCTCCTTTCTTAGCCGCACCTGCCGACTTCATCGCATCTGTTATCAAACCGTCTTTAATATTTCCAGGCGATGGATTCATGTCAAATCCCGAACCTGCTTCTTCTGCTCTTTGTGCATAAGTCTTCATAATCGTTGCAAATTTTTGAGCAGCGGCATCCGTTTTACAGCGATTGATTAGTTCCTGTTCTACGCCGTTTAGTTCTGGAAATTCAGAGAGAATGGTTTTTGCACCCAACGCCACTAATAAATCAGAAGTGTAGCCCAAAGCTGGATTAGCAGATATTCCAGAAAAACCATCCGAACCACCACATTCTAAACCCAAAGAAAGATGCGTTAAAGGAGCTGCTTTTCTTGCTATTTTGTTTGCGCCAATGAGTCCAACAAAAGTTGATTTTACGGCTTCCGCAATAAAATGCCTTTCGGATTTACTCTTTTGCTGTTCTAAAATAAAGAGTGGTTTTTGAAAATTTTTATCTAGTGTAGACAGGGCATTTTCTAATAATTTAAATTGTGCATTTTGACAACCTAAACTTAAAACTGTTGCACCTGCTACATTGGGATGTGTAATATAGCCCGCCAGTAATCGGCATAAGGTTTCTGAATCTTGCCGAATGCCTCCACAACCACCATCATGCGTTAAAAACTTGATGCCATCTACATTTGGAAAAAGTCGATTTTTTTGTAGTTCGCTACTTTCTTGTAGTACCTCCGTATCCAAAATGGTTGTCGTGTCTATTCCTTTTTTATATTGTTGAATCAAACTATCCATATTGACCGAGAAATCACGGTCGGTTGCGTAGCCCAATTTTTCTAACATGGTTTCTTTAATAACCGTAATATTCCTATTTTCACAAAAAACCAATGGAATGACTAGCCAATAATTACGAGTGCCTACTTTTCCATCAGCTCGATGATAGCCCTTAAAAGTTCGGTTTTTAAACTTGGCAATGTCTGGCTTTTGCCAATTCAATTGTCGGTCTCCCACTTGATACTTATTGGCAGAATGTGCGACATTTTCAGTGCTAATTCGAGTACCTTTAGGAATGGGGCTTAATGCTTTTCCAACAGTTACACCATACATCGTAATGATACTACCCTCTTGAAAATCTCGCTCCGAAAATTTATGTTTGGTAGGAATTTTTTCCAGTAGTTGAATGCTGTTACCTTTAAAATTGATGGTATCGCCTGCTGAAAAATCTTGCAGCGCCACGATAACATTATCAGATGGATGTACTTTGAGAACTTTATTTTTCATAAAGAATTAATTTTTGGCACGACTACCTGTAAATCATTTTTTCGAGTGCCTAGTGTTTTAGGAGCTTTTAAAACTATTTTTCCTATCATTTTAGGTTGAATCATTTTATAGCATTAAATTTTAATGAATTAGTTTAGGGCAAAGATACCCATTACGCTTCATTTTCATAAAGCATAATTTAACTTACCAGTAACACTAATTAACAATTGGTAAATTAATAACATATTCCGTTTTAAAAAATAGACTTGTTCGGAGGTAGTTGATGAATATTGTCCATCAAAATGTCGCCAAACAAGTCTACTTGCAATCTTATACATTTCGTCGTTTTGTCTACCGTAAAATAGTACACAAAACAATGGTTATTCGTACAAAATGCTAGAACACAATTTTTTATCGAGCCATCCAACCTATCTCCACGTTGATAATGGCATTACTGATTAGAAACTAAAATACCTGTGTCTGACCGAAAAGCGGGCAGCATTTTAAGTGCCATTCCTTCCGATTTCACCTGCTGATGATACTTTCAAATCATCAATAGGGTCATCAGTCGTAAAAACCGTTTCTATCTTCATTTTTTGGAGCAAACCTCTTGTACTAAAAGCGTCTGTCTGCAATAATTTGGAACATTGCTGATAAACTACTCCTGCCGTTTTAGGAGATAATAAATCCTTGATATTAAAATATTGTTGTAATGCTAGGTGCGTCCAATGAAATAGCGGTTTTCTGATGGTAAAAGGAACAACTGCTGCCCATTTTTTTAAGGAAGATTAAAAAGCTGACCTCTAGAAATTTGTACTTCCTTTGGTCAACAGCGTATAGAGAGCATCAAAATCTATAGAAATTGATTAAACGCTACCCTTTTCTACGGGCTAATTCTTTTAAAATCATTTGGTATTCTCGGCCCATTTCTCCGCTTACGGCAGTATTCTCTTGTGCTCGACGAATCAGATACGGAATGACTTCTTTGATTTGTCCATAAGGCATATATTTCATCGCATTAAAGCCACTAGCGGAAAGGTTAAAGGTAATTTGGTCGCTCATCCCATAAAGCTGACAAAAATTGAGGTGTTTGTGTCCTTTAGGAATCTCTTTTGTTAGCATTAATTTTGCCTGCAATAAATTACTATCTAAATTATGAGTGGCATTATAAGAGGCCATTTGTTGGTGCTTGGCTACACAAAATTCGATGGCTAAGTTGTAATCTTTGTCTGTAGCTGCTTTGTCTTTTTGAATGGGTGATAGATAATTTTTGTCAATTGCCCTTGCTCGTTCTTTTTCCATATAGGCCCCTCGAACAATTTTTGCACCTAAAATATAGCCTTCTTTCTCTGCTTTTTTAAAAGATGCTTTCAAATAGTCCAATCGGTCATGTCGGTACATTTGAAAGGTATTGAAAACAATCGCTCTTTCCTTATTATGTTGCTGTTGTAACTTTGTTACCAAATCATCAATCACCTCCTGAATCCAACTTTCTTCGGCATCTATAAATAAGACCACCCCATTTTCTTCTGCTGATTGACCAACAAAAGAAAGGCGTTTCAAAAGATTTTGATACCCTTCTTGTTCTGCTTCCGATAATGGAAGTTTCGCCTGAACTTTTTCTAACAATTCAATCTTTGCTAAAGCCGTTAGTTTGAGGCTGACAACTGCTACATTTTCGTGCTGAGCAGAAAAATCAATCGCTCTGAGCATTTCTTCCATAGCCGCATTAAAATCGGACTCCGTTTGTTTGGCTTCGGCTCCATAGTCCAGTACCGTCTGCACATTTTGGTTGGCTAATTGACTAATAGCAAATTGGCAATCTGTTAGTGAGGTACCTCCGCAAAAATGGTCAAACACCGTATTTTGGATAATCGGCTCTACAAAAGGTAAATTTTTATCCAAAGCCCATAGCCCCAATTTAGCCCCCAAATTAACTAGCCACGGCTTATTCATCATTGCGAATAACCAAGCCGTCTTTTTAAGCGCAGAATCTGATTTTCCGTCAAAGGCAATGCTCGTATTGTCAAAATCGGGCAAGGTTATTTGCTGATTTGTTTGTTGCATTTTTTAGTAATAAAAATTAGGTGGGAAAAAAGGTTCTTTGACAATTTTTGCAAAAGTATCAGCGAATCTAGATTGACTTCGTCGAATTGACATTTCGCTTTTGTCGAAATCATTGACAAACAACAAAAAAGACAACGAACAATCTATATTGTACAGCCGAAATGCAAAAATTGTCAAAGAGCCAGAAAAAATAAGTAAATAATTGTCAGATTGCTCGATGGCTAGATTGTTGGCTGTCAACGTTATATATGCAACCATTAAACAATCTAACAATTTTGTCTACTTACTTGAACAAATATAATCGACCCTTTTTTAGGGAATGCGTTAATGAGTTTGTGTGTTTATAAGTTAGCTTAAATAGCTAATATTAATCCTATCAACTTATTACCCTTTTTTGCAAAAGTGTCGATTATATCCAAGAAGATGCTTCTATAATTGCAAGTAACGGTTTTTGACCATTACTCCCAATTATATTTTTTGACTAGTGGTTTGAGCATTAAGTAAGTAATAGTTTTTAATTGGCGCAATTAATTGATTATCAATGAACTGAACTAACTGCAAACTGCCTACTTTTTACTGCCTACTGCACTAGGATACTATAAATTTAGCAACCTCAAACAGTCATTAGAAAGTAAATCTTAATTTAGTGAATACACGACGACCATCAACACCAAACTGAGTAGTCTGCCATGGGTATTGGAATCGACCTACGAAATCAAGGTTTCTATCTTGAGGTTTGCCACCTTCATAAACATCTGCAAATGTATCTGGATAAATATCAAATAAATTAGAAGAACCAAAAGTAAGGCTCACCTTATCCGTAAAATCATAAGTGAAACTTAAATCTGTAAGCAATTTGCCACCATAAGTAGCATCATCAATATTATTATTCGCTAAGTAGGTAACTTTACCATAATATAGGAAAGATAATGTAGTTGATAATTTGTTCAATTTATGTGTACCTGTTGCCACAATTTTTGTTCTTGGTCTCCACGTTTCTACTCTAGACACATCCTCTCTTGTAAAAATATTACCAACTAAACCATTTGCTTCAATAAAATCAGAAGTTTGGATGTCACCATCAACAGTTGTCTTATTGAAATTACCTGCAATACTACCTGTCAATCGTCCTCCTAATAAATCAATACCGCTGTAGTTGAATACAATGTCTATACCTTGTGTTTTAGTAGAAATCGCATTTAAGAAAAAGCCCATAGAACCAACGCCTACATTAGACAATACTTGGTCAATCGGAGAGTTAGCGTCGCCAGTTTGAGTTACCTGACCAGACAATACAATTCTATCATCTACCTGAATTTGGTAAGCATCAATAGACAAACCAACTTTATCAGAAATTCTAGCCGTTAAACCAGCACCTAAATTGAAAGATGTTTCTGGCATCAATTGAGGCACACCTAAAGCTCGAAGTGCAGGGTTATCATTAGACAGGATACCGTTTTGAACAACACCGTTTGCCGTTAAAGTAGTGGTCAATGCTGTGTAGTAAATCTGGTGTAAAGATGGCGCTCTAAATCCATTACTCACAGATGCTCTTAAATTCACCTTTCCATCATTCATACGGTAACGGGTATTCAATTTCCAACTTAAATTGGTGCCAAAATCACTATAGTTTTCAAAACGTAGCGCACCACCTATTAGAAAATCTTCTGTAAAATCAGCAGTAACTTCGGTGTACATACCGATGTTGTTTCTAAAGTTAATAGACTCATTTTCAGGTCTAAAACCTGGGAAAGATTCTGAACCTGTACGACCACCTTGTGCATCTGGGCTCATTCCGTCTCCGTAAGAAGCAAATTCACCAGCTTCTGTTTGGAATCGTTCTGTTCTTTGCTCCACACCGAATGCCGTTGTCAAAGAACCACCATTATCCGTATCAAAAGATTTTGATATATCTAGGTTGTTAACAACATGGCTGAATTGGTGCGCACCATTATAAAAATCACTTGGACTACCACCTGCAAAAGATTGGTTAAATGAATTAACAATGTAATAATCGATTCTATTTTGACCCATTGTAGAACTTAAATCTAAGTTCCAACCACCTCTTACAGTTCTCAATCCTGCAGTTAAAGAGTGGTCCCCTATTTGAGGTGCCATTTCTGCTAAGAAGAAATCAGCCCCAGGGTAAAGCTCTTGGAAACCAGGTACCCAATAAGGTACTCTTGCAAACTGTGGCGCAGAACCTGTTCTGTTTGCTAAAGTTCCGAACAAGTATAATTCTGTTTCTGTACTTTCTTCTAATGTGTATCCAGCATTAAAAGAGAAATTGGTAATAGTCATATCTGGTAAACCAACTTGGAAACCAGCAGATGGTTCTCTTCCTAAAAATGCGCTTAAATCGGATAAGCTAAAAGGAGAATCATTCGAAACTCCCCAATAACCAGCTTCATCTTCTAAACTTGTGATAGTTCCAGCACGTTGACTTCGTTTTTGGTCGAAATACCCCATGTTAAAATTCGCATAGCCTTTATCTAAGATGTTCACACCAAAGCCTGCTTCAACTTGATATTGTTCTCCATCTCCTTTTGACGTAGTATTAAATCCTAGATTCACAAAAGGGTCAGATTTTTTCTTTAAGACTAAATTTACAACACCTGCAACTGCATCAGAACCATATTGTGCAGCAGCACCATCTCTTAAAATTTCTACTCTTTCGATAGATGACGCAGGCACGGATTTCATATCTACCCCAACTTCACCTCTACCAGGTGTTACATAACTATAAACTAATGCACTCGCATTCTTTCTTTTTCCGTTCACTAAAACAAGTGTTCTACTTGGAAATAAACCTCTTAAATCTGCTGGGCTAAAATGTGCTGCCGCATCGGAAATAGGTTGTTGTGTTGAATTGTAAGAAGGTACTTTGAACATTAATTGTTGGTCTAATACTCCTTTACCTGATTGCTCCAAGGTACGTGCGTCAATATTATCCACAGGTACAGGGGAACTATAGGCAGTACGTGCTTTACCACGAGAACCAACCACCGTTACTTCATCTAAATTTACCCCTTCTTGTAAAATAATTTCCATAGGAGCTGTTCCTGATACCGCTACATCTTGACTGTTGTAACCTGTGTAAGAAACTCTAAGGACATCTCCATCGTTTGCTTCAATACTAAAATTACCGTCAATGTCGGTTATTGTTCCTGTACTTGTTCCGACAACGAGTACTGTAGCACCAATAATGGTTTCATTATCGCTACTTTTTACGACTCCTGAAATACCTTGGGCAAAAACCCCGATGGTACAACTCAAAAGAAGAATTGCTAATGTTGATAGTTTTTGAATCATCATACTAGTTTTAATTAATTAAAAAAAAGAATTATAGGCATTATAATAGCATGCCTATTGGTTGTTATAATCAATAAGATTATTTTTATTTTTTCTATAAATTACAGTTAGGTACTTATACTATTCTAAGATAGAATTTGCGTTTTTTTAAAAAGTAAAATTCAATTTTGTAAATCCTCTGATTCCATCAATTCCAATTTGCATTGTTTGCCACGGATATTTAAAACGACCAACAAAATCAATATTTCTATCATTTGGCATACCATCATAAGCCTTCAAA
>JBGCFJ010001191.1:0-9191 GCA_045106885.1 Saprospiraceae bacterium | reverse complement strand
TTAGCCAGTTAGACCAGTCAATTTTTCTTCTAAGGAATTCAAAAAATGCTTGCATAATGGATTATGGACGCATTTTTTGAGTTTCTTAGAAGGGAAAAAGGCGGTATAAATGGTTGATTATTTCTGCCACTTTGCCTAACTAGAATAGTTCGACCTGTACAATTAAATTAAGCGGCTTCTTAAAAACATCTTTTATGCTTTTGTGTTTCGTTGCAAACACAACTATTGCTTCATATCAAAAAAGACAAAAATATCAACTCATACGGCGATAAGTTTAGGTACTTACACAAAATTTAAAACCAACAAATTGTCGATAATTTAAAATGTCGATAATTCTTAATCTCAACTTCAACCTCAAATTCCCGCCGAAGGTGGTTTAAAATTGAAAATTGAAAATTAAATTTTACTTAGGCTTCTTAACCAATCGGATAGGAAGATTCATAGCCAATCAACTAAAAAGTCAACTAGGTAAAGAAGAATTTGATATGCCTAGTCATTGTATTGGTATTTTAGCAGACTTATGGGAACAAGATGGAGTTATTCAACAAGATTTAGCCATATCTGTAGTTAAGGATAAAGCAACGATTGCCAGAACTTTAGAGTTGATGGAGAAGAAAAACATTATTGTCCGAATCAAGGATGAAAAAGATAAAAGTAATAAGAAAATCTTCTTGACTTATAAAGGACATCAGTTACAAAATCAAGTCTTATTTCATGGAAATACAGTGACCAAAGAAGCTAAAAAAGGCATTTCTAAAGAAGAATTAGATCATTGTATAAAGACTTTAGAAAAAATATATGGTAATTTAAAAAATAAATTGTAGACGCAACTATTCGACTGTTAGGGATGAGGCAATAAATAACCTACCAGAAATGACGAGATTATTTTTTCTTTTAACAAAGCAAATTTTTTAGCATAGCTATTGCTACGTTGAAAAATTTTAATGCAGCTAAAAGATGAAAATTCGCTGAATTTGAACCGCAAAGCGGATGGGCAGCGAATCCGTCAGGCTGGTAGGTTATTATTTTCCTCATCCCTTACGCTAATTAATTCTTAATATTATTTCATTATGAGTTCTACATTCCGAAAAATCAGTATTGTTCTGGGCGCTTTAATCTTATTCGGTTCTACTTTCGTACTAGCTCCCAAGTTATCAAAAAAGGAAGCTCCGCCAAAGAAGACAGAAACACCTATTGCCAATGCTAGAGAAGTAAAAGTGATGACGGTAAAGAATGGTGATATCAAGTCTAAACTAGCTATCCAAGGAAGTCTAGAAGCCTTTAACAAAGTTGGCATTTTTGCCGAAGTAACAGGTACTTTATCCAATGCGAATAGAACTGTTAAAGTGGGTAACTATTTTAAAAAAGGAGCGATATTATTAGATATAGACAGAGAGGAAGCACAACTAAACATCCTTTCTCAGAAAAGTAGTTTATTGAATGCCATTACTACCTTAATGCCCGACTTAAAAATTGATTATCCAGAAAGTTTTCAACAATGGAAAACCTATATTGACAATTTTAATGTGGAGCACCCAATCAAAGTCTTTCCTCAAGCATTGAATGACCAAGAAAAATATTTCATTGCTTCTAAAAATATATTAAGCCCTTATTATGCTATTAAAAGTGCAGAAAAACGCATACAAAAATATACGGTTTATGCCCCATTTTCTGGCGTAATTACTCAATCTACCATCCAACCAGGTTCCTTAGTAAGAGCTGGTCAAAAAATGGGGGAATTGATGGGCACAGGCTCGTATGAAATGAAAGCTGCCTTGAATTTAGAAGATTTGCAATTTATCAAAACAGGAAGCAAAGTAAGTTTGTATTCCGATGCTATAGATGGTGCTTGGGCTGGCACGGTCAAAAGAATTAGTGACCAGATTGACCCTAATACGCAATCGGTTATTGCTTATATCGGTGTAAGTGGAAAAGGATTAAGACAAGGCATGTATTTGAGAGGGGATCTAAATTCTCAAACTATTAAATCTGCTATTCAAATCCCTATTGATTTATTGGTTAATCAAAATCAGGTATATGCGGTCAAGGATGGAAAATTGACTTTGCAAACCATCGAAATAATAAATACGAATTCAGCTTATGCAATCGTAAAAGGTTTGAGTGAGCATACTTTAATCTTAAAAGAAAAAATTATTGGAGCTTATGAAGGGTTAGCAGTAAAGCCAATTGAGTTAACCGCTAGTGGTTCACGCATTAAGTAATTGATAGTTTAATCGAGTGTATTTTTTCGTTAGGCAAGGCATTTTTTTTTGAGAATAGCCGTAGCTCTTTGAGAAAAAAATAACGCAGCATAGCGGAAAAAGACGCCGATTTAAACTGTTAAGGATTTAGTGCGTGAACCACTAGTGTAGAGTAAATCCGTTGTCGATTGTGAATTATTGGTTATCAGTTGTCGTACGTAACTGATAACCGACAACTCACAACCGATAACTGAATTGACAACCATTTTCAATCCTTCTCACCTTCAATCCTTTTAATATGAGGTCAATTATAAAATATTTTATAGACAATACGCTTGCCGCTAATCTCTTGATGGTCGGTATTCTTATCATGGGCTTTTTTGGTCTAATGAATACTAAAAAATCATTTTTTCCCGAGGTCAAAGATAAATTTATTGTCGTTCAAGCTACTTACATTGGCGCATCTCCCGAAGAAGTGGAAGAAGGAGTTGTTAGTAAAGTAGAAGAGGCCATTAAAGGAGTGTCTAATGTAGAACGAATCACTTCTAAGTCTTCCGAAAATGTAGGCATTATTACGATAGAAACAGTTGAAAAAGCGGATGTGGATATTGTTTTGACAGATGTAAAAAATGCAGTAGATGCTATTTCTTCTTTCCCTGTAAATGTAGAATCTATTCAAGTATTTAAGCAGGAATTACTACTAACGGCTGTCTTTTATGCAATTAGTGGAGATGTTGACTTAAAATCTTTAAAGCAATATGCTAGGCAAATAGAAGAAGATTTATTATCAATTGATGGTATTTCTAAGGTGTCGCTCCAAGGTATTCCTGATGAAGAAATTGAGATTGCTTTTAGAGAAGTAGACTTAAGAACCTATAAATTGTCTTTTGCGGAAGCTACTCGTGCCGTTCAAGGCGCAAATTTAAATATAACAAGTGGTACAATTAAAGGAGAAAAAGAAGATTTATTACTGAGAGCTAACAATAAAGGATATACCGCTAGTGAATTTAGAGATATTGTCGTTAAAACTTCGCCCAATGGAAGTTTGGTCAAATTGCATCAAGTTGCAGATATAACGGATAAATGGGTGGATAATCCTGATAGGGCTTATATCAATGGGGAAACAGCAATTCGAGTTACAGTAAAATATACGAAGAACGAAGATATTGTACATGTTGCTGAAAATACCAAAGCCTATATGGCTGATTTTGCAGCAAAAAATCCTGGGGTTACTGCCACCATGTTAGCCGATGACTCCCAAGTTATTTCAAAAAGAATAGACCTATTAATTGAAAATGGCTTAGTCGGCTTTTTATTAGTAATCATTCTTTTAGCGATGTTCCTTAATTGGAGATTAGCCTTTTGGGTGGCTTTGGCGATTCCTATTTCCTTTGCAGGTATGTTTATTTTTGTCCCTCTTTTTGGAGAAAGTATCAATGTGGTTTCTTCTTTCGGGATGATTATGGTACTTGGAATCCTAGTAGATGATGGAATTGTCATCTGTGAAAGTATTTATAGTAAATATGAAGAAGGTAATTTAACTCGTACAGAAGCAGCAATAGAAGGAACAATGGAAGTATTGCCTGCTGTAACTGGAGCGATATTAACCACCATGTTAGCCTTTGGTAGTTTCTTTTTTGTGGCGGGTCAAATTGGAGAATATTTTTCTTCTTTAGCAGTCTTTGTTTTATTCGCTTTAGCTTTTTCTTTAATAGAAGGTGCATTGATTTTGCCTTCTCACGTCGCACATTCTCATGCATTAGACCCTGAAAAAAAATCATTGTGGTTAGTCACTAAATTTGATGGATTTATGCGCTGGTTACGGGATAGTGTTTATGCCCCTGTTTTGCGTTTTTCAATGCATAATAAATTTTTAGTATTTTCCACTATTTTTAGTGTTTTTATTTTGACTATCTCGGCTATACAAGGAGGCATTATTAAGCAAACTTTTTTCCCTAATGTTGAATTAAATAATTTGAATGTTGATTTGCAGATGCCCTCTGGAACATCCGTAGACATTACTGAAAAATGGTTGGCACATATTGAACAGGCAGCATGGGAGGTTAATGAAGAATTGACCAAAGAGTATATGCCAAACGGAGAATCAATTATTGAAAACATTCAAAAAACGGTTGGTCCTAGTAGTAATGTCGGAGGACTTAATTTATTGTTTATTGATGTCGAAAAAAGAAGAGCGGTCACAGGACGAATCGTATCTGAAGCTATTCGTAAACGTGCAGGAGAAATTGCAGGTGCGGAACAACTGACCTATGGTGCCCAATTAAATTTTGGGAAACCAGTCTCTCTTTCTCTAGTCGGTACCAATAGCGAAGAACTTAAATTAGCCACTCAAATGGTCAAAGATGAATTGAATGCTTTGGCGGAATTACGAGATATTACAGATACGAATAAGGATGGATTAAAAGAAATAAAAATAAATTTAAAGGAGAAAGCGAAATATTTAGGCTTGAACTTACAAGATATTGCAGGTCAAGTTCGACAAGGTTATTTTGGCAATGAAGTACAACGATTACAAAGAGGAAAAGATGAAGTAAGGGTTTGGGTACGTTATGCTAAAGCAGATAGAAAAAATGTGGCACAATTAGAAGAGATGCGCATTAGATTGGCAGATGGTAGAGCGTTTCCTTTAAAAGAACTAGCTACACTAGAAGAAGAAGTCGGTATTTTAGCAATTGATAGACTAGACGGGAAAAGACAAATTACAATTGAAGCGGATATTGCGGATAATGATGTTTCGGTAACGGACCAAAATAATAATATTAAAGACAATATTGCCCCTAAAGTAGAAGCTAAATTCTCCTCCGTAACGGCCTTAATGGAAGGTCAAGAACGAGAAACAGCTAAAACCTCTGCTTCTTTTGCTTTAGTTGGACCAATCGTCTTAATCTTAATGTTCTTTATCATTGCGCTAACCTTCAAATCTATTAGTCAGACCTTAGTTGTTTTTATGCTTATTCCGTTTTGTTATATCGGTGTGGGTTGGGGGCATTGGTTTATGGATAAACCGATTAGTCTTTTATCTAATCAAGGAGTCTTAGCATTGATTGGTATTTTGGTTAATGATGCATTGGTGTTTATTTCTACCTATAATACAAATCTCAAAAAAGGCATCCCTCAAATGGATGCGCTTTACACCGCTGGATTATCCCGTTTTAGACCAATTGTACTGACGTCTGTCACTACTGTTGCTGGTTTAGCGCCACTTTTACTAGACCCTAGTTTAGGTGCGCAATTTGTGATACCGATGGCGATTTCTGTTGCTTTTGGATTGATATTTATTACTGTTATTATTCTGGTATTACTACCTGTTTTCATTATCGCTACTAATCGGATTAAGGTCTACGCTCAATGGTTGTGGGAAGGTAAAAAGCCTTCTCTAGAATCTGTAGAAAGTGCAGTTAAAAACCAACAGACTTTTGCCTAAAATCAAGGTGATTTTCAAAATCACCTTGATTTAGATGACTTAAAATATAAAAATGAAAAGAATAGCAATTGACATGGACGAAGTGATGGCAAATCCAAATCTTCGTTTTTTGGAATGGTACGAAAGAGATTATGGGGTAAAAATTACAGAAGCGCAATTATATGAAATGGGGCAGAAGTTTTATGAATATGTCGATAACCATGACTTAAGAAACTACTTACACATCAAAGGTTTTTTCAAAGATTTACCGCTGATGCCCAATAGTCAAGAAGTAGTAAAATGGTTGTCTGAACATTATGAAATTTTTATTGTGACCTCTGCTATGGAGTTTAAATATTCCATGGAAGATAAATATGATTGGCTACAAAAATATTTCCCTTTTTTATCGTGGAAAAATTTTGTCTTTTGTGGTCGAAAAGATATGATTATTGCGGATTATTTAATTGATGACCATGTACGAAATTTAACCAATTTCACAGGCAAAGGCATCTTATATCATGCCCCACATAATTTGGACAATACGGAGTTTACCAGAGTTAAAAATTGGCAAGACATAAAAGTTTTTTTTGAAAAAGAGTTGGCAAATTGATAAACTGGTAGCAAAGCCTTCAGGCTTTCCTGTACCCGACCTTTAGGTCGGAATGTTATGGTTTTATCTCTCTTAATCAATCAAAATCAGGCCTAAAGGCCTTTGACGGGAAAGCCTGAAGGCTTTACTACCAGTTATCCACATAAAACATCCGTGATGCTTTCATCCGTGATATATTAACAGCCCATAGAGCTGTGCTAAAAAAATAACAGCTAAAAATGAAGAAATTCATCTTATCCATACCAATATTTTTCTTGAGTCTATCTTTAATCGGGCAAGAAAAAATCAGTTTAGCTCAGGCGATAGAAATGGGCATTCAAAATAATTATCAAGTAGAAATCGCTAGGCAAAATTTGCAATTGGCCTCTAATAATAACGATTGGGGAGCAGCAGGTCGTTATCCTAGAGTAGATTTAAATCTCAATTCTAGTAATGGTTATCGGAATGCCAAAAGTCCTGGGTTTTTATTAGAGCAATCGGCTTTAAGTGGAGGCATTACGCCTTCTATTGATGCAAGCTGGACCATTTATGATGGAAAACGAATAAAAATTACGAAGCAGCAATTAGAACAAGTTGAAAACCAGACCAACTTAGGCATTTCTGTAGCGACCGAAAATACAATTCAAGCCATTATTTTAGCTTATAACCGAGCATTAATACAGGAAGAACAATTAACCACTTTAAGAGAAGTATTAACTTTATCAAGAGATAGAATTGAGTATCAAAATGTGCGAAAGGAATTTGGACAAGCAGGAAAATTTGATTTACTACAAACCCAAGATGCTTACCTAAATGATTCGACAAATATTTTAATTCAAGAAAATAATGTAGCAACGGCTTACCGAGATTTGAATTTGGCGATGGGACAGGATGATTTGAGTAAAGTATACGAATTAATTGATGGATTGAATTATGAACCTAAAACGTATCAACTAGAGGTATTAGAACAATCTCTTTTTGCGAATAATCAAAACTTACAAAGCCTGATGATTAATCGAGAGTTGGCGAATATTAATACCCAATTTCAAGAGAGTTTTAAGAAACCGACCATTAGTTTAGGAAGCGGATTAGTCTATGATTTGACAGGCACAAACGGGACACAATTAATTGGATTTGGTGGTCAAGAACCTTTTGAAACTGACAATAAAGGCACCAACAAAACCTTTAATTTTTATTTTAATATTCAAGCAAATTATAACCTTTTTGATGGAGGTAATAAGAATCGAAATATTGAAAATGCTAAAGTAGAGGAGTTGGTTGCTCAGTTGAATATTAATGAATTAAAAAGGACTTTATCTAATCAGTTGCAAAATGCTTTAGCCAATTATAATAATCAATTAAGGCTAGTTAAACTAACGGAAAATTTAATTGATAATGCTCAGCAAAATTTAACGATTGGTGAAGAACGGTTTAAAGGTGGGTTAATTACTTCCTTTGATTATAGAAACATTCAATTGTCATTTGTCAATGCCTCGCAAGCAAGATTGAATGCTATTTTTAATTTAAAAAATACAGAAGTGGAATTGATGCGGTTGACAGGAGATTTGATAAAATAATTTCGATTAGCTATCATTTAGATGTCAAGACACCATGATTTTGAAAATCATGGTGTTTTAAAAACGCTTACCTTTAAGGCAAAAAATTCTTTATTTTTCGCTGATATTGTTGATAATTTGTAACACCACCTTCTCCACATTCGCTAGCATATTCTTCAATACGAGCTAATCTATCCGTTAAATCCTCTCCATTTTTTGCATGAAGCCACTCAATATTATTATTAGCACGACTAAGTAATTGTTGCAAACCACTGATGTCGTATTGAAAAGGACAAATTAAGGCAATCGCATATTCGTCGGCATCAAAAACCTTATCTTCTGAAAATTCTAAATAAGGGAATGCTTTCACTACTTCAGGTAATTTTTTTACTTCTTTTTTAAGTATAATATCTCCTAAAAACACACCACCATGTTCTTCTCTCAAAGCAATTACAGATAATTCTTTATCAGCGTAAGCTATTTCGTTCGCTAAGACAGCCATCAATTCGTGCTCTGCATTTAAAAATTTTAATAAGCCTGTATAAATATAAATATGGCCACCAGGTAAAGTAAAAGCGGATTGAATAGCATCATCATGAAGAATGGTTACTTTCCAATTAAAGTCATCTCTATGCCTAACTACGGAAGTTAATTTTAAAGTACTTACTAGACGATTAACATATATATAGGCATCATGATAGGTAGTACTATCTAGTACGTTAAAGGTTTCTGGCATTTTTCCAAGCTGGTTAGCCATGGTTTGTCCAATAACAATATGATGTTCTATTTCAAATTCTTCCAAGTCTGTTTGAATAATCTGTTCAGGCTCTTTACAAGAAAAAAATAAACAGATGCTCAATAAAAGTAAAAGAAAACTAATACCGAGAAAACGCCATTGATTCATGGGGAAAACAAATTTTAGCCTAGGTTTAAATTTCATTTTGGGGTAGTAGAAAATCAACTTGAAACATAGGATTAAGATTAGAATATGGTAGGGAGTAATAAAAGGGAGGAAAAAGAAGGGTATTATGCTATAAGTCAAAAAATATGCCAAGGCATTTCTAAAAGCAAAAGGTACGCACTTAATAAAAGGTTAATTGTTACTATTCGGCAAAGAGTATTAGGCGCAGGGCAAAGGGTTGACGTATTTGTACTTGAAATGTGTTCCATTGTAATCCTTAAAATCATTCAACTATTATACTGTATTTACGCCTCCGCCCCATGCAGGGGTGATTGGTTCTATTAATTTTCGAATCATGCTGGTGAGGACTTGCAGTCCTCAACCTATATTAGCTCGCCTCTGGCGAGTATTAGTACCTAAAACGCTCGCCAGAGGCGAGCAGTATAGAGGTTGCGGACAAAATGTCCTCACCAGCAGTCTCCATTTTTTAGAACCAATCAACCCTGCCTTATAGGTTGGT
>JBGCFJ010001190.1:0-2775 GCA_045106885.1 Saprospiraceae bacterium | reverse complement strand
AACCATGTGGTTAATAAAACGTTGGTAGACGCTGGCGGAAGTGGTGGTATTATTTCTGTGGATAAATATGGGAATGTGGCGATGCCGCATAATACGCCTGGGATGTATCGGGGGTATGCTAAACCGAATGATAGAGGCGTTTTTATTTATGGGGATAGTCAATAGATTTTATTTTAGCATAAGTAATAATAGATTATCGTAATTATTTTAACATTTAAATTTATATAATTTTTAAAAAAGCCTCACAATGTTTAAATTGTGGGGCTTTTCTACAGCTAATTTAATGAAACCGTTCAAACAAGCCTTTAATTTTTGAAAAATAAAAAATGAAAAAATTATACTTCCTGCTAATAGCCCAACTACTTTTCTCGCCTTTATCGGCAAATACGACTCCAATTGAAAATACTGGTTTAACAGAACATATTTTTGAGATTGATGGTCGAAAAAGATTGTATTATCTACACTTACCTGAAAAATTGACCCAAAATGCTCCTTTAGTTTTTACCTTACATGGCTATGGTGGAACTGCCAAATCTATGATAGATTACGCCAATATGAATGAAGTAGCGAATAAAAATGGCTTTGCCGTCTGTTATCCACAAGGGTTTTTAGGCACAGATGGAAAAAATTCATGGAATGCCAGATACTCCAATGATGAAGTCAATGATGTAAAGTTCCTAATAGAATTAGCTAAACATCTTCAAACAACTTTTCAATTAAGCGCCCAAAATACTTTTAGTACAGGTATGTCCAATGGTGCAGATATGAGTTATATGTTAGCTTGCCATGCACCTGATGTTTTTGCTGCAGTAGCACCCATTGCAGGTTGTATGATGCAAACGACTTTTGATGCATGCACTTCCGTAAAAACAGTACCTATTTTAGAAATTCATGGCGATAAAGATGACATTACTTTATGGGATGGCGATAAAAATTATTCTGAAAAATATGGTGCTTATTTAGGCACAGAAACGATTATAGATTTTTGGGTTAAAAAAAATCAAACCACACAAGTAAAAATTGACACTTTATTTGATTTTGATAAAACGGATGGCAGTTATGTTGTTACCAAAAAACATTTTGGTGGGTCACAAAATAATCAAGTTTGGTTGTATAAATTAGTTGGTGGCAAACATGATTGGCCAGGCACTTGGGGCAATAAAGATATTCAAACTAGTGAAGTGATTTGGGATTTCTTTGAACAATTTTTACAGGAAGAAAACCCTAATTATGCCCAAGTAGCTACTCATTTCACCAAAAGCACACCCGAAGCAGAAGGCGTTTCCTCCGAAGGCATTCTCAATTTTATCCAAAGAGTTGAAAAAGAAGTAGATGCTTTACATAGTTTTATGATTATCCGCAATGGGAAGCAGCTTTCATCAGGTTGGTGGACACCTTATGGTTCAACATCTCCTCATGTCATGCACTCTTTGAGCAAAAGTTTTACTTCTACTGCCATTGGTCTATTAGCTGATGAAGGTAAAATTAGTTTAAATGATAAAGTCCTCTCTTTTTTTCCAGAATATGCTCCAGAAAAACCCAGTTGGCAATGGAATGCTATGAGAATTCGAGATTTATTGACAATGAATACAGGTCATATTGAAGAACCACTTGTTTGGTTTAATGATGGAGATTGGGCAAAATTCTTTGTGGAAACGGACATCCCTTTAGCACCAGGTACTCACTTTAAATATAATTCAGCCGCTACTTATATGCTTTCCGCTATTTTACAAAAAATAACAGGCGAAAAAGTAGTGGATTATTTAACCCCTCGCCTATTTGACCCCTTGAAAATTAAAAAACCACGTTGGGATGTCTGCCCCAAAGGTATTAATACAGGTGGTTGGGGATTAAGTATTACTACCGAAGATATTGCCAAGTTAGGACAATTATATTTACAAAAGGGCAAATGGAATGGTCAACAGTTAATCTCTAAAAACTGGGTAGAAATGGCGACTTCCAAACAAGTTTCCAATGGTAGTGACCCCGAAAATGACTGGAATCAAGGCTATGGTTTCCAATTTTGGCAATGTCGGCATAATGCCTATCGAGGAGATGGCGCAATGGGACAATATTGTATCGTTCTTCCTGAACTAGATGCAGTAATCGCCATTACATCTGGCGTTTTTGATATGGGCAAGGTAATGAATTTAGTCTGGGAAGAATTGCTTCCTGCCATGCAAGCAAATTCTTTACCTTCAAATTCAACCACATTAGCAGCCTTAACCGCAAAAACGAAGGATTTAAAACTAGCCCCTATCCAAGGAACTAGCACAACAACTATTGCTAAAAAAATATCGAAAAAGAAATATACCATTGCCAGCAATGAATTAGGTATCCAATCCATTGATTTTAAGCTTCATAAGGGCGAACATAGTATCAAAATAACTAGAGCTAATGGAGAATTGACACTTCCAATTGGTCAAAATCAATATGTAAAAAGTAATTTAAGTCAACATTTACCCTATACTGAGAATTTACAACAAAAAGTAGCGACAAGTGGCGCATGGATTCAACCAAATGAATATCAATTGCGTGTTTATTTATATGAAATGCCTGCTAGAATTACCTATACTTTCCGTTTTGAAGCAGACAGGCTGGAATGGGATAGTAAACTAGAACATTCTTTACTAGGGCCACAAAAACAACCATCCCTAACTGGACAGAAAAATTAATATTTCGCCAAAACTATTGGCGGAATTATTTCGTCATCATTTACATCACTCCATGCACCGCAAAGTTCTTCTAATAATTGTGTTTTATTTTTTTGGGGTT
>JBGCFJ010000119.1:0-3012 GCA_045106885.1 Saprospiraceae bacterium | reverse complement strand
CTGCGGTATGGAGGCTTGGAAATAGTTGGCGATAATGTGATTGTCCGAAACTTGATTCTTGGAGATTCTTATGATGGAGATTGGGATGGTAAAACGAATAGTACCGATGCAATTACGGTTGCTGGACAAAATGTTTGGGTAGACCATTGTTGGTTGAAAACGAGTGCAGATGGACTATTTGATGTTCGGAGTAATAATGACAACGAAATTGGAGATTATGTAACCATTTCTTACACCCGTTTTTCTGACCATAACAAAGTGTCTTTAATCGGTTCTAGTAATGAATCTACTCGTGATAGAGACCGTTTGCAAACCACTTTTCACCATTGTTGGTTTGATGGCACGATTGATAAAGGATTACATCAGCGATTACCAAGGATTAGGTATGGAAATATTCATTTATACAATAACTATTTTGAGAATGTCAGTTTCTATTGTATTCTAGCTCGCTTAGAATCTGATGTGGTAGTGGAAAATAACTATTTTAGAAATTCGAATAATCCACATGGCTTAGATGATTTCGGTTTAGGGATGAAAGACCCCGAATTAGTGGCTAGAGGAAATATTTATGAACTAAGTGGCGGGGATAAAAAGGCATCAGGAACAGCTTTTGAACCCAGCGATTTTTATGAATATACGGTAGATAGCACGACTTCAATTCCCGGAAAGGTCATGAATGAGGCGGGGCCCTTCAATCCTCCTAATAATAAAGCACCTGTAGCGGTCACCGATACCGTTTTTTTAGCCATCGGAGAGCGAACATTTGAATTAAATCCTACGCTGAACGATTTTGATGCGGATGGGGATGAATTAAAATTAGGTAATTTTATGAATGACTTTGATGGAGAGGCTTTTATTAGAAATAATGCATTTCGCTATCTCAGTCCAATTCAACCAGAACGACCTGATACCATTCAATACGAATTGATAGATACCAAAGGAGGGTATACGATTGGTCAAGTTATCGTTCAATTTGAAAGTCTATCAACCACTACCTTTGAGCCATTACCCATAGAAGGGCTGAGTATTTATCCCAATCCAGCCAAAGAATGGGTCGGCATAAGCTTTACCAACCCAGATAATAAAGCAATTGACCTAAAAGTATGGGAAATAAATGGTCAAGCCTTTAAAGGAATAATAGAACCCACTCGGAATGGTGCCAAACAAGGATTTCGTGTTTTTCCAACGAATCATCAACCTCGTTTTTTACTGCTAAGTTTAGTTTATAAAAATACCGTATTAACTCGAAAAGTGCAGCTTAATTAGAGAGCCAGAAAGGAAATTGATAATTTGAAAAGATGTCAGAAGTCAGACCGTTTATTACATAAACTGTCAGAAGTCAGATGATTGAGCGTTAAGATACAGATAATCAATTTCTTACTTGTATTAAATCTGACTTCTGACAGAAAAATTTATTTTTCGGTCTGACTTCTGACATCTAAAAAATATCATTTAACTGACACTCTAATTAACTGAAAATTCAATTATGTCAGCAAGACTACACATAAACTTTTGAAATAATGTCCGTTTAGAGCATCCTTATTCTTGTGTTAATTTCAGAATAGTTTATGTGAATTTTTGCATACTACTTTTTTAAGATAATAATCATTCATTGTAGAAATTTACAGCCATATAATATTGGTGAAAATTAATTTTTAAAGAATTTATATTCATGAAAAACCAGTTTTACAGAAAATTCATAGGCTTTGCGATTTTGATGGTGCTTACTTTTGGTCTTTTTGCGCAGTCCAGTTTGATAACAGGGACCGTAAAAAGTAATGAGGATGAACCCTTAATTGGTGTCAACATTATCATCCAAGGAACGAGCACAGGAACCGTAACAGATTACGATGGCAATTTTGAATTAAAAGCTGCCCCAACAGATGTACTTGTATTTTCCTATACAGGGTATAAGGACATGGAACTACTAGTCTCTAATCAAACAGATTGGAATTTGGTGATGGACAATGATATCAATATAATGGAGGAAGTGGTCGTTGTCGGTTATGGAACAATGCGCAAAAGCGATGTAACAGGTTCCGTTATTTCTGTCAGGGAGGAAGCCCTCACAGATATTAAATCCAATAATGTTTTTGAGGCATTACAAGGACGAGTCCCCGGTGTTGACATCACCAAAGACAATGGACGTTCAGGCGCAGGAGTCGGTATTTTGGTCAGAGGGGAACGCTCGCTCCGTGCCAATAATGCGCCATTGGTTTTGGTAGACGGTGTTCCTTATGGCGATAACATTGATATTCCATCAGAAGATATTGCCTCTATCGAAATCTTAAAAGATGCCTCTTCAACCGCTATTTATGGCTCGAGAGGCGCCAATGGAGTCATCCTTATTACGACTAAAAGAGGGGTCGAAGGTAAATCAAAAGTGAACTTTAGTATTTATAAAGGGACGTCCGAGGCCTTTTCCAAAGTGCCTGTATTTGACAGAGATGGCTATATTACTGCTAAAACGGATGCTAAAAGGGATATTGATGATTGGGAAACAGAACCTAATATCCAAAATGCCTTTTTAGGAGATGAAGTAAGAGGGGTCGAAGAAGGTATCGAAACAGATTGGCAAGACGAAATTACCAAACCCGGTGTGCAAGATAATTATTATTTGAGCTTTGAAGGAGGGGGAAAGAAAACGCAATATAGTGCCTCCTTAAATTATTTTAACGAAGAGGGCGTAGTCATTCAAGATGAATTCGAACGCTATACATTTCGATTAAATTTGGATAGTAAAATCACCGACTATTTTAAAGTCGGTTCTTCTACTGTTTTCTCTTATAGAAATAGAGAGGGAAATGGCCCTAGATTTACGGATGCAATTAAAAGTTCGCCTATAACGGAGGCTTATGATAGTTTAGGAAATTATATTTTCCAACCCAATTTTGCCAATCCAAGAAAAAGCCCTTTATCGGTTTTAGATGATACCCGTAATGAGCGCTCGACGCGTCTTTTTACTACTTTTTATGGAGAATTAAACCCGCTGCCAGGCTTGACCTATCGAAC
>JBGCFJ010001189.1:0-1808 GCA_045106885.1 Saprospiraceae bacterium | reverse complement strand
TTAGCCAGTTAGACCAGTCAATTTTTCTTCTAAGGAATTCAAAAAATGCTTGCATAATGGATTATGGACGCATTTTTTGAGTTTCTTAGAAGGGAAAAAGGCGGTATAAATGGTTGATTATTTCTGCCACTTTGCCTAAGCTACTTTAAATTCAAATAGTCTTGTTCCAACTGAACAACAGAAACAGGCACAACTCCAACCTTTTCACAGACTTGCCCACCAGCCAAATTTGCCAGTTGTGCTATTTCTGCTATTGGTAATTTCAAGGCTATACCTAAAGCAGCGATACTAACTACGGAATCCCCTGCTCCACATACATCCGCTATATTTCTAGGAATAGTTGGCAAGATATTTTGATTTTGTTGGTGACTATAGAAGACTCCTTTATCTGAAAGAGTAATGAGTGTCTGGGTATTATTTAATTGGGAGGTTAAATAAGTAGCTGCTTTTTTTAGGTCACTTAAAGTACTATTGCTCTGAAAAGGTAAATTATCATTAATCTCTTTTAGATTCGGCTTAAATAAAGTAACTCTTTTATAAGCGAAGAAGTTTTTATTTTTAGGGTCAACGACCGTAGGAATATCTAACTTTAAAGCAGTAAATAATACTTCCCTAATCACTAAATCGGTTAAAACTCCTTTATTATAGTCTTGAAAAAGTATGACGTCGATAGCTATTTCTTCAAGCAATTTGGTGAAATTATGCAATAACAAATCAGAAGTAGCAGTCGTCAAATCAAAGTTATCCTCTTCATCAAATCGAAGCATTTGTTGGTTTTGAGCCAATACTCTAGTTTTTACAGTCGTTCTACGGTTTTTCGAACGTTGTAAATATTTAGTTGAAATATTAGCAGCAGACAATAAAGCAATCAATCTATCCCCCCCTTTATCCATGCCAATAGTACTCAATAAAAAAGGCTTAGCCCCTAACGCCGCTACATTTAAAGCCACATTTGCCGCTCCTCCAGCGCTATAGGTTTTCTTGGACAATGCAACTATTGGAACAGGTGCTTCGGGTGAAATACGCTCTACTTGACCATGTAAATACCTATCGAGCATCACATCTCCAATAATCAAAACTTTAAGTTTTTGAAAATTATTTAGTGTTTCTTTTATGTTTAACATAAATGTAGCCTAATGATTTTAAACCAAGAAAATAGGTTGAATCTAAATACAGATTAGTGGATAGTTTGAATAAGAAGAAAGGAAAAGAAAAAAAGCCTTTAATGAGTGTTTGTTCTCTATGGCGCTAAAATAGAAAACATCTTAGATATTACAAAATTTCAAATCAATTTTAAAACATATTTTTTATTCAAATAATTAATAACTTCCTGTGTAGCACCTCTATTTTTCTTAGTGTAATCTCGACAAACAATTCCTTTTTCCATCCGATAAGCCGCTATTTGCAATCGTTCAAACCAAACAATTAGGTCTTTTGCTGATTGAATAGGCACCGCACCTTTTAAATTAACCAATTCAACGGCTTCTATAAAGCGATGATAATTAGGACCAAAAGTAATGGGAATACCAAATACTGCAGGCTCTAAGATATTATGAATACTTTTATCAAAGCCACCGCCGATAAACACAGCATCTGCATATTGATAAGCAGTACTTAGTTGCCCAATGGTATTCAAAATTAGGATAGCTTCTTCTTCATAAAGAATGGGTGACTTTATTTCAGAAAAACGATAGGTAGCATTAGGAGACAAAGTCTCAATTTGTTGAATACTTTTTTCGTCAATTTCGTGTGGTGCTATCAAAAAACGCCAATTTTTATAATAATTTTTAGAGCTAATTTCGGTTAAA
>JBGCFJ010001188.1:0-5221 GCA_045106885.1 Saprospiraceae bacterium | reverse complement strand
CGGGAAAAGAATCCGCTGAAAATTAATAGTAATTGTGTGTTGGTACTTATTCGTAAGAACTTAAAAATAACTAACTGAGAAGTTGTTATTTTTTATTAAAATTAGCACAAAATTAAACTAAGCTCATCAAAACTCTGTGTTCTCCATGAACTCCATCTCTCCGTGGTAAAAAGCTGTTACTTCATTTTGCCCTACTACTTTGTTGTTAATCTTTGTTTGTTTTTATTCAAAGTTATCAATAAAACGCCCGAAATGACAAATAAAGTGCCTAATATTTGCATAGGATATAAACGTTCTCCTAGAAAAAAATAAGCCAATACGATAGTAGAAACTGGGCCAATCGCACCTATAATAGAAGAATTGTTAGCCCCAATAATACGGATACCCTCCGCTATCATAAAAGTAGGAACGACGGTTGCAAAGATAGCCATGAACAAAACAATCGCATAAATTTCTAAAGGGTACTTTAGTAAATCAAAACCATTGGCAATCGTATTATGAATCAATACAGCCATAGCTGCGGCAATCATTGAATAAGCAGTAAATCGACGAGTGCCTATTCTTGGCAACAATTGTCCACTTCCAACAAGAAAAATAGCATAAGTTAAGGCAGCAAAAAAGACAAAAAATGCCCCTAATAATGGATTGCTATTACCTACGGTAGAAATTTTTCCAGAAAAAATAATAGCTACGCCTATATAAGAAAGTGCCAAAGCGACATATTGGATTTTAGTAATCTTTTGCTTAAAGGCAATCGCAGAGATGAGTAAGACTAAGGTTGGATAAATGTATAAAACCATCCGTTCTAAACTGGCAGAGATATACTGTAGCCCAATAAAATCTAAATAACTGGCACAGTAAAAACCTGACATTCCAATCAATGCCATTTTTAACCAATCAGCACGTACAATCGGTAAGTCCGTTATTGTTTTCTTTTTAAATAATAAAGCGCCAATAAAAAAAGGTAAGGAGAAAAGCATCCGTAAAGCAAGCAGTGATAAACTATCAATTGGATGTTGGTAAGCCAATTTAATCAAAACCGCTTTAGTAGAAAAAAGAATAGCGCCAATTACGGTAAGAATGGCGGCAAATAAATAACTGTTTCTAAAAGTGTTGCTCATTGCCTAAAGGTAATTTTTTACTCCTCGAAAAACCGTTTTGTTTTAAGCGATTTTACGATTTGTAAGTTAAGGTAGCTTGGGCTTTCTAGCCTTAGAAACGATTGATTCAATTTCTAAGGCTAGAAGCCTAAGCTACCTTAACATTAAGCAACAACTTCTGGTTCCCTAACCATCTCTACAAATGCTTTGATAGCCGATTTTATATCCGTTGCCTTATCCAAAGTTCTAATAAATGCACTACCGATAATCGCACCGCTACTAAATTGGCAAGCAGTTGAATAAGTAGCATGGTCAGAAATCCCAAAACCTATCAATCTCGGATTTTTTAATTGCAGCTCATTAATGCGATTAAAATAAGCCATTTGTTCATCAGAAATGCCTGATTTTGCGCCAGTAATAGAAGAACTAGACACCATATAAATAAAGCCTTTTGTCAAGTCGTCTATTTGTCGGATACGGTCTTCGCTGGTCTGTGGGCTGATTAAAAAACTTATGCGCAAACCTAACTCCTCAAATAATGCTTTATATTTCTCTTCAAAAACATAGACAGGTAAATCTGGTAAAATCAAGCCATCTACTCCAACTTCTGCACACATTCTAAAAAATCGTTCTTCTCCAAACTGCATCACTTGATTAAAATAGCCCATCATAATTAATGGAATCTGCGTTTTCTCTCGAACGGCTTTTACCTGCTTAAATAATAGTTCGACATTCATCCCATTTTTTAAAGCCACCGTACTACTATCTTGAATCGTCGGTCCATCTGCCATCGGGTCAGAATAGGGCATACCCAATTCGATTAAGTCTACGCCAGCTGCTTCCAAGGTTAAAATGATGTCTTGGGTATCATCTAAATTCGGATGACCTGCGGTAAAATAGACGTTTAAAATATCTTTTTTCTTATTGGCAAAAAGGTTGTCTAATCTGTTCATTATTAAAGGTTGAAAGGTTGAAAGGCGGAAGGGCGGAGAGGCCTTTCAGCCTTTCAGCCTTCGTTAAAAATCATAGCCTACCTTCAAGAAGATAGAACGAGGACTAATAGGGAATACGACAAAAGACGCATTTGGGTTTTGGTTGATAAAATCAGTAGTAGCTGCGTTAGAATTACTGCCAAATTCATTTGGTCCAAAGAAATTCATTAAACCCGTTGAATTAAAGAGGTTATTGGCAATCAAGGAGATATTCACTTGCTGATTCAATTGATAGCCAATTCCTGCATTTATAGTAGAAAAACTTGGTAATTGAAAAGTATTACCTACATTTCCTTCTCGTTCGCCCATATATCTCCAAGTAGCAAAAACATTGAATTTATTAGCTTTATAATTAGGCGTTATTTCCAACATCGTTTTTGGATTATGAGGAACGGTATTACCCGAATAATCTACAATATTATCATCTGCTGAATCAACGGTCTCATTCGCATTATAGACATTAAATCTAGTCGCTTCTGGATTTTGGAAGGTCGCTTTTACAGTTATATCAAAATTATTGGTTAGAGCAAGATTACTTTCTACTTCTAGCCCAACCGTTGTTGTTTTATTCAATTGAATAGGCGTGAAAAAGATACCGCCTGTTTGTTGGTCCAAAACAAATTCCGAAAAAGCAATATTATCTAATTGGCTATAAAAAGCAGTCGTAAATAAACTGAATTTATCCGTCACCACTTTTACACCTAACTCTCCTTGAAAAATATCTTGTACCGTACCTGCTCGGTCAATTGGCACCCCACCAAAATTATTAAAATAATAATTCATTTCTGGTGCTTTATGTCCATTGGACAAACGCCCAAATAAAGCCATATCCTCCGATAATAAATAATTCGCACCAAGTGACCAAGATAAATAATCATAAGAAAAATCAAAAGGGTCTTGCTGTCCTGCAGTTAAGACTGAATTATTATAAGCCGTCGTTTCATCGCCATCTATTCCGCCAGGATTGAAAGTTGGAACACCTCTATCCTTTTCCCCTTTATGTCCAATATTTTCATAACGTAATCCGCCGTCAATATTTAACTTATCACCGATTTGAATATTATCATTTAAAAATAAAGCAAATTGCGAAATTTTAGCATCACCACGATTGTATAATAAGCCACCATGATTGGAAATCCCTGTTCTATCAGACAATTCAAGCACTGGAGCATCTGGATTTTCCAAGGTTACATACAAACTTCGTGGGGTGTTTTCATAAGTAGCGTAAGCAAAACTAGCAGAAGTAAAAGATTCGATATCCGAATAAGCAAAATAAGCACCTCCTGTTATGGAGTGATTAGCAACTTGTTTGCTAATGGTTAATTGTTCCATGAATTCCGTCGCTTCATCTATTTTTTTCCAAGGAGCAATTCCTAAAAGCGCATCGTTTGGTAAGCTTCCTTCCAGATATTCAAAAGAAGCAGGCTGTCCTTGAAATGGGCCAAGAATACCAAAGTTATTCACCCTTGCAACCACTTCACTACTTCTAGCATCTCGAAAGACAATTTGCCCTAATGGAATATTTTGGAAAGTTGGGTCAATCCCACTTAATAAATAGGGAAAGAAACCTTCTAGCCCTAAAGGTTGATTCGCAATGGTCGCATTCCAATCAGCACTCTTATTGCTCACTTTAAAATTAGAGCGAATAGTCCAACCATTTACACCATGCGCAATATCTAAACCAAGTGCCGCATCTTTGGTTTTCACGCCATTATCGGTATCATAGTTATACGTTGCATTGGCATCATTTCCTGCTACTCTACCATCGGAAATATCAGTAGATAATTTAGGTAAATTTAAAGCAGTATTATTAAAGTCTTGCCCAAAAGCAGGTTGTGGGTCTTTCCAGTTTGTAGCAGCTAATCCTTGATAACGATTTACTTTATCATTAAGGTATTTGCCATAAATTTTAACAAATCCATTTTTTGTTTTTTTAGAAATATTGGCTTTTAATTGACCGCCATTTTCCCAAGTAACATCTGTATTTCTAGCACCTTGGTCATAACGATAAAATCCGCCAATATTATAAGTCAATCCATTATTACCTAGCAATCCACCTAAATTTAAATCGTATCGAAATAAGGGGTTATTTTCTCCTTGTAACGCTCCCGTTACCATCATTTGTCCACCAAATTGTTCCTCACCTGTTTTAGAAATAAAATTAAAAATACCTCCAGGGGCATTGGCACTTGTAATCATCGCTGAGCCCCCCCTCACGGCTTCCAATCTACGAGTCGTCAAATCAACTCGATGAAATAAATTAGGTTCGTAGTAAGTTGTATGATAATTAGTTACGGGTAAACCATCTTCTTGTAACGATACATAATACCAGCCAATATCATCTTCTGCCGAGGCAGAAATACCTCTAGAATAGACCTTTGTAAAAATAGACCCCGCAGAAGCATCCACAAAAGTTCCAGTGACCTTTCCAAGTAGTTCAGCCGTACCCAATGCTGCTGCATTTTGTATATCTTTTTGAGAAAGGGTAGAACTAGCTGTAGAAGTCGTTAATCGGGAAGCTTCATTAAACGTGCCTGTAACAATAACGCTTTCTAATTTTAGTGGGTCAGGTGCTAATTGTATATTTAAGGAAGTTGAAGAATTTCCAATCTCAATTAATTGACGGTTAGTCCGCAGGCCCAAATAAGAAACCTCCAAATCATAACTACCTCTTTCAGAAATAATCAATTCAAATTGTCCATTATTATCACTTAAAGTACCCAAAGATAAGGCATCAATATACAAACTAGCTCCACTTAAAGTATTCCCTTCTTTATCTGTAATTGTTCCAGTAAGTGTAGTTTGTGCATTTAAGAAAACGGTCAAAAAAAGGAAGGTAAAAAAGGGAAGTAAACGATTAAAAGTATACCTACTCATAATATTGGTGTATTTGCTAAATTAATCAATTCAAAACCACAAAGGTAATAAGTCTAATAGAATAAGAGGGAAAGAAGTTAACTAGTTTATTTAAAAAAACTAAGTAGTGAAGAAAGCTAAGGCAAAGTGGAGAAAATAATTAGCCAGTTAGACCAGTCAATTTTTCTTCTAAGGAATTCAAAAAATGCTTGCATAATGGATTATGGACGCATTTTTTGAGTTTCTTAGAAGGGAAAAAGGCGGTATAAATGG
>JBGCFJ010001187.1:0-11410 GCA_045106885.1 Saprospiraceae bacterium | reverse complement strand
CAAGTAAGGTGCCATTCCAATCCCATATAATATGTTCGTATTTTTTTGTCATAAATTAGGTTATATATTTCCTATTCCCTTACATACCATAAGGGTATTTTTCTAAGTCTATATGAAGGTGTTGAAAAACTTTACTATATTCCCGAAGCGTATTTAGCGTAAAATCAATTCTTGCTCTTAATTCTTTTTCTGATTCCTCAACTACTGAATCGGAAGCATCATTTAGTACCTCTTTGCAATTTCTGATAATCAAATGGTCTGGTATATAACATACTTTATTGTTCTTGTAGCTACTTGCTCTCAATTCACTTACAGGAAAACTACCTGCTAATTCAGAAGAAACAGATACAATTAAAGCGGGTTTATGACCGATAGATTTGGACGTGCATAAAAGAAAAAAATTTTTCAACTTTGGGGTCGCCATTCCCCCCCATTCAGGCGTAACGAAAATAAATCCATTAGAAGCGGTTAAAATAGCTTCTATTGGGTGCCAATTTTCCTTCCAAATAACTGCTTCTTTCCATACCCCCATATCCCAAAACGGAATATTTTCTTGAGCCAAATCAATAATCGTTATTTTATCAAAAAGATTTAGTTCGAGCGTTTTTTCTTTTAGATAATTTGAAATTTTTAGAGACTGCGAATTAAGTCGGTGGCTGCCAGAGACGATTGTAAGATTCATGTTTGGCTAATTTTTCGCTTCACAAAGGCTATTTTGATTTACCTTCGACTCTATTTTAAGTGACTGTCTAACCTCTTCTCTAACTCTCGTAAGGATAAACCCTATCCAATTTTTACCAGGCCACAATTGAGGGTTTTTAATGGTTGGATTCTCCTCTACTAGCCCAACACTCCAATAGGTGCATTGGTCATAAGCCTCTACTAACAAGGAATCTTTTGTATTATGGAGAATGTCCCAAAGCCATTCGTTTTGCGTAAATTTTGCATAATTGCCTTTATACACAATATCTCGACAATGCTGCTTCCAAATCTTACTATTAAACCCCTTAACTGCTCTGCCAAAAGCTTGATGCTCATTTGGCTGACTCGTTGCCATTATTTTGTCGGCCATCTCAAAATCTTTAAATAGTATGGCTTTTTGATACATCATGAACTGTTCTCCACAACAAAAAGAAAGACCATCCACTTCGAATTCGGACGGATGCCATTGAGACAAGGGAGAAGAAGGTTCCATAAAAAAGGTAAATTCATTATGTTGCCCTAAATAAAAATCACATTCCAACATAGCATTAATCAAAAGCGCATCCCCTTTTCCACTAATTGTTGAATAATTTAAATTAAAGGTATCCAAGTAATGATAAAGTTTCTGCTGAAAAAGAACCGAAGAAGAAGAAGTATTTTCATTAGTTACAGATAGAGAGAAATCAGGCTCTACTACTAAATAAAAATCACTCCCATCGGTTTTAATATAATTAGCCAACCAAAGAGGATATTTTTTGAAATGAATATCCATCCAGACTAAGGTATTCAGGAGATCTAAATCCCGAACTTGTATTTTTTGTTCAAGGTGTTGTTGTAGCGCATTAATTATTTCGTCATAAGTTAGACTGGTGTCTATCAAATTTACCGATTGCCTAAAGTAATTTGATTTTTCTTTGAGCTGACCATATAATCTACTTTTTTGCTCTGACGGCAATCCCGTTAATGCAATTGTTTTAACTTTCTTCATCTTAGTAGTAATTGGTTATGTTTTATTTTTTATTAAATTGATTCGAGTTCCAAAACGTCGAGAAATAGTTCTTTCTTCTCTACACCGTTTTGGTGTTCTTTTAGTCGCTCTTTTTTATCAACATTACTAAATAGGTCTTTCCTCTCGGCACCACTTTGAAGTTCTTTTAGGGGCTCCTTTTTATCAATATTGACAGAGTGACGTTGTTGTAATTTTTTATTTTTAGCTTGTTGATAAGTCAACATAGGATGGATAGAATTACTAACCCCCAGCAATAAGCTAATTTGGTTGATGATAATAGCTGTTGTAATACCAAAATGAAAAAACAAAGCCCCTCCAACAGTAATGGCAGCAGGTATCATACAATAATTCAAATTGGTTTTTGTATGGCTAGCAAATTGTTCCCCCAAATGAAATAATAAAGGAAGTTGTTCCAGAGATTCATTCATTAAGACGATTTGGGCAGTATCCGTTGCTATCGTAGAAGCCCCTCTAAGCGAAACCGATACATTTGATTTTTTAAGCGCAATAGCATCATTAATGCCATCGCCAATAAAGCAAACTGTTTTATTTTGGGCTTGCAACTGAGTCACTAAATTAGCCTTGTCCTCAGGCAAGACGCCTGCAAAATAATTTTCAATGCCCAATCGTTCAGCCAAATGACGAGTTGGTTGCTCATGGTCTCCAGAGATGATATAACAAGTCTTATTATTTGCCTGCAATTCTTGAATAATAGCCTGTGCTTCTGGTCGAATAGTCGGGTGTAGTTCCAGTATACCTTCTAATTGTTTATTGATGGCAACATACACATAAGAGTACCCATTTAGTTGCCCTTCCTCTGTCAAATCCGCTGCGGTTGATGGTATATCAACCTGCTCCATCTTCATAAATTTTGCACTTCCTACAAGAATCGTTTGGTCGCCTAACAATACTTGAATCCCATACCCTACCTCATATTTTGCCTCCTCAATTATAGGCAAATTGAGTTCCCGTTTTTTTGCTTCTTCCAGTATTGCCAAAGCAACTGGGTGCGTCTGTCTATATTCTGCCGCCGCTGTATAAGTTAATAATTCATCTTCTGATAAACCATTCAATGAATGCACCTTTTCCAAATAAGGCTGCGGCAGCGTAAGCGTTCCTGTTTTATCAAAGACAACCGTATCAATTTTGCTTAATAATTCTAAAACACGACCGTCTTTTATTAAAATCCCCTCTTGCGAAGCAATCGTCAGAAAATTTAATACCGTTATAGGAGATATTAATTTTAGGATATAGCCATAAGTAGAGGCAAGTATAGCGGTTCCTCCAATCACTCCAATAAAAGGAACGCTCATTCCACTAACTAGCAATAAAGGAAGCGCTGATTCATCTGCCACTTCTTGACCTCTAGAAATCATAACTTCTTTATAATCAACGGCTTTATGTAAAATCTCCCCAATTTGAGCAGCTACTGTTTCCTTACCCGCTTCCCCTACTTCAATATGAATATTTCCTTCCAAGACGATGGTAGCTGCAAAACAGGAAGCACCGATTCCTTTTTCAGCAGGCTGGGATTCGCCAGTCAAAGCTTGTTGGTTAATCAGAGCATACCCTTTAACAATATGTCCATCAATAGGAATCATTTCCCCTGCTCGGATACTAATAACATTTCCCTTTTCTAACTGCTCAAACGGTATTTCAATATCCACTTCTCCTTTTACTAGCCAGACAAATTGAGGCTGTTCTCCGAATAAATTAATGAGCTTCTTAGCGGAACGGTCTTCTGTTTTTAACAAGAATTTTTTGCTGACATAAAACCCCAAAAAACCAACTGCCCCCATAATAAGATGCCCTGTTGCTAAGATACCTGTCGTAACAACAGATTCTAATACATTAGAATCTACTTTTCGTTCTTTCACAAGACTTTGATACCCTGCTTTATACAACCCTCTTGAAGCAAAGAGCATTCCTCCTAGCGACAATAGTAACAAAGGAGGGTATAAATAAGAACCAGCAACCGCCAACCCTAAGGCTACTGCTGAAATGTTAATATTTTCTTCAATTTCTTTTTCTTCTTCACTTTTTTTAGCCTCCGAAAATTCTTGAAGTTGTTGGTCTCGGGCGTCATTCTTAAACGGCGCTAATATTTCGGTGACTTGTTGCTTTATAGTTAGGGTTTCTGTGTTAGATGGCGTAGTAGAACCCGCTATTTTTTTAGCTAGTTTACTGCTTTTTTTATGCTGTTTTTCACTACGTTCTTTAACAAAGCTATATATAGCACTCCCTATGATTATACTTTCGATTATCATATATTAAAATAGTTTTCTCGTAGTTTTCTCCACATTAACGCTTGCTTTAAATGGCTAAATCCAACAATATTAACCAACATGTTGTCTGGATTTTTATTTAGCCAAATTTTATTCGATTATCTCAAACCGTGGACTTTTATTTATGTCACAAATTTATTTAAATAAATTTTCATTGACAGGTCAGAGCCTTGCAATTTTGATTCAGAAACAGGCATATTTAGGTCGTTTTTTGTTCTACAAAAAATAGGTACTTTATTTAGTGCTGGATTAAGACCATATTGGCGAATGGGTGAGTATTTACTTTGTTATCTGTGCTTTTGCAAAAGCTGCTGCAATGGCATCGACCATATCTAATTTTTCCCAAAGGAAAGTTTCATAAGTTTTTCCATTAATTGTTTTTGTACCGCATTCCCTTCCCATGTGTCCATAAGCGGCCGTTTCAGAGAAAATAGGATTTTTTAAGCCATATCTTTTAATGATAGCAGCTGGACGCAAATCGAATAATTCACCTATGATTCGGGCAATCTCCCCATCATTTTGTGCTACATTACTAGTACCATAAGTATCTACAAAAAGACCGACTGGTTGAGCTACACCAATCGCATAAGCTACTTGTACGAGTGCTTGGTCAGCAATATCTGCAGCTACTAAATTCTTCGCAATATGACGAGTCGCATAGGCCGCCGAACGATCAACTTTAGACGAATCTTTTCCCGAAAAAGCACCACCACCATGTGCGCCTTTCCCACCATAAGTATCAACAATAATCTTTCTACCCGTCAAGCCAGTATCTCCATGTGGTCCACCGATTACAAATTTACCAGTTGGGTTGATGTGATAAGTGATGTCTTTATTGAATAATTTTTGAATGCGTTTGGGCAATTGCTTTTTTACTCTAGGAATCAATATTTTTTTGACATCTTTGTTAATTTTTGCTAGCATTTTTGCTTCCGCTGCAAAATCATCATGCTGTGTAGAAACAACAATTGTATCAATTCTTAGAGGCGTGTGGTCATCTGCGTATTCAATGGTTACCTGTGATTTTGAATCAGGTCTAAGGTATTTCATTTTCTTACCTTCCTTGCGGATAGCCGCTAATTCCTGTAATAATTTATGGGAAATATCTAATGCCAAAGGCATATAATTATCTGACTCATTCGTCGCATAACCAAACATCATTCCTTGGTCGCCTGCTCCTTGATCTTCCTCATTTTTACCGACATCTACCCCTTGGGCAATATCGGCAGATTGTTCGTGAATGGCAGAAATAACACCGCAAGATTCTGCGTCAAATTGATATTCTGATTTAGTATAACCAATTCGTTTGATGACCGCTCGTACGGTTTTTTGCACATCAACATATGCTTTAGAACGAATCTCTCCTGCTACAACAACTAATCCAGTCGTACAAAGCGTTTCGCAAGCGACCTTAGCATCTCGGTCTTTTGCTAAAAAAGCATCAATAATGGCATCGGAAATCTGGTCTGCAACTTTGTCTGGATGTCCTTCCGATACAGATTCGGAAGTGAATAAATAAGGCATTTTGTAATTTTATTTTAAATTTAAAATAGATAAGACAGGTTTAAAATTTACTGATATAGACTTTTTGTAGAATAAGACCTTTCAATATCTTTAGTAGCCCTATCTGCATACCCACATGCAATTACGGTCCGATTAAGCTCTTTTTTTAGCGGTAGCACACGGTGTACGGATCTATTTGAATGCAAGAAATAACAATCTCCTGGTTTTAGTGCTATTTTTATAGCATTTGATGAATCTAACTGGCTTATTTCAAGTTCATTTGGAACAAATTGTAGTTCTCCTCCCCCATCTTCGCCAGGTGATTCAATGCAGATGACAAATGCGAAAGCAAAAAGGTCTACATGTCCTCCATGAATATCACCTATTTTGTGCATGCGGTGAATAGCATATCTTTCAGGAATACCGATTGGAAAAAATAAAGGTTCTCCAGCAATCTTACTCAGAAAATTAACCAATGATGGATGAGTATAAATAGCATCAGTAAGGCTTTTAGTTTCATGTAAAACATTTCCTGTAACATTAGAGAAATGCCTAGGCGTATTGTCAGTCTCTACCATTATAAAATCCTTTCGATTACTGTGTTCCCCTAATAGTCTTAATGCTTCATCTCTTAAATCATTAAAAATGCTTTCTTCGAAAAAAGAAGG
Source organism: Saprospiraceae bacterium (assembly GCA_045106885.1). Classification (GTDB taxonomy): domain Bacteria; phylum Bacteroidota; class Bacteroidia; order Chitinophagales; family Saprospiraceae; genus JAFMDF01. The sequence continues at coordinate 5,243 of JBGCFJ010001187.1, read as the reverse complement.
AAGCTTAACAAAACAGTTTTCTGCAAATGCAGTACTAAGTTCGGAACTATATTTGGTTGCAAGAGCAATTTTTTCTTGATTCATTTTTTATATTTTCAAATACACTTTAGATAATTTTTTTATATACTATCCTCTTTAATCCCAAGTTCTCCACTCCAAAGCATAAATAGAATTTATTGGTTTGGATAAATATATTGTTCTAAATAGGTGGCATATCGAGCATTAATTTTTTGAGCATCTAAGCTATATATTTCTAGATTATAGGAATTATTAGGTTTTCGAGTCTTATTTAGAAAAGCCTGCATTTCCTTAATTCCAGCATCACCCAAGTCATAATCAAAATAATCAAATATTTTTTGAACAGTTTCAATAGGAGCCTTTACTAAATCGGTATAGTGTAAATCATAAAACTGGTTAGATTTTTTTCGTTGATTGGAGTGCTGAATAATTAAACGAATGAGTAGGTCATATCTTTTTTGACAAAGTTCCCCCAATATGGAAGGAAAAATAGGAGTGTTACGCCAAATATCTACCATTGCTTTTTGTAAATGACAAAAAGATTGAATCATTTTAATTGGATGGCGATGTAAATGCACAATGGATGCATCTGGAAACACCTTCATAAGTGAAGGTATATCCATTATATGGTCTGCACATTTAAGCACCCATGGCTTACCAGGACTACGCCATTGTAATATCTGAAGTTGTTTTTTGAAATATTGATAACACCCCATTAAGTTATGTTGCGAAATCCATTTTTGGTAAGAAGGAATGATATACTCATACGTATAATCAAGACTTGTAAACGAATTTCGAAGTAATACAAAACACTCTTGTACTTCTTCTGCCCTTGGTTCGGCATTATTTCCAGTAGCACCTCCTGGTAACCTCTTATCTCTAGGGCCATTATAGAGTCGCTCTAATTGTTCAATTCGAGCATCTACCTTCCTAGTAGCAGCTTCTGGCGGAGGACAGGGCTTCCACATTTCCCAAAATAAAGGGCTACGAACTCCAGAATTAGAAGAGATAAGGTTTTGCAGATAGGTAGAACCAGAACGAGGAAAGGCTACTATAAATAAAGGTCGTTCAATTTTTACTTCTAAGATTTCTGGATGTTGTTTTAGCGTTTCCTCAATTTCTAATCTATTGGAAAGATGATGGACACATTGCTTTTTTAACCATTCTACTCCTATATGCGAAAGGTCACCTTCTGTTAAACAGGCATCTAATAACATATTTAAACCTTCTTTAAATTCATCATCCCCACCCCAATCAGAAAGTCCCGTTTGTTGTTGAGCAATAGCCATAAGCTCCTCTACTAATAAGTGAGGTATATCTTGTTTTTGCATAATAATCGAATTGAATATTTTCATTTATTGTAAAAACTAAATATTTAGCCTCTAGAACCAAAAATCAAACTTCCAACACGCACCATTGTGCTACCTTCTTCGATGGCAATTTTATAATCTCCCGACATCCCCATAGACACTTCTTTAAAGGTAGGCTGGTCTTTAAAAAAATCGTTCTTTAGATGCTGGGAATACTTCATTAACAACTTGAATTCTCCTCGAACTTGTTCATAATTCTTTGTAAAAGTTGACATGCCCATCACGCCAACAATTCTGATATGCTCTAATGCTTTAAAACTATCCGAATCTAAAAGCACAGTAGCGGATGCTATATCTAGACCAAACTTGGTTTGTTCCTCCGCAATATGAAATTGCAATAAACAATCAATGACTCTATTATGCTTTTTTGCTTGCTTATTAATTTCCTTCAATAATTTCAGGCTATCAATAGCATGAATAAGTGTGATAAAAGAAGCGATTTGTTTTACTTTATTGGTTTGTAAATGTCCTATAAAATGCCATTCAATGTCCTTAGGTAATACTGCCTGTTTCTCCACCAATTCTTGCACTTTATTTTCGCCAAATATTCTTTGCCCTCGTCTGTAAATTTCTAGGAGTTTCTCAACTGGTTTCGTTTTGGAAACCGCAACTAGCTTTGTATTTGTTGGACTAATTTCTGTTAAAATACCTTGTAACATGTACTTTGTTTATTTTTTTAAAAAATAGCTTTTTTGTTAGCCTCTATTTTTACATAAATTATCATGATACCATAGCTATTGGGGCGTTTGCCATTTTTTTAGTAGCATTATATAAAAAAAGGAAATATTCGTATTTGTCCCCTAAAAATTTTTCCGCTCTCTGTAATAAGATTTTTTCTGATGTTCTTCCTGAATACCCTTTAGCAGGAGCAAATCTTTCCATAATGGGACTTAGACAAATAATAACATAAACACAATAGAAGTTTTTATCTAATTTGAGAGACCGAACTCGCCTATAATCCCAGCATTCCAACATCATTTCTGCTTGTCGTTTTTTCATCAAAAACCAATTAGGAGCAAAGGCATGGTAAAAATGTTCTGATAATCGGCGTAATTCTTTGGGTTCAGCTAAAGGAAAATATCCCTCGAGAAAAGCAGCAATAGGATTGAATTTTAATATATTAGACAAAGTATACTTATCCAAAATGGTTGGATATTGTAAGCCTTCTACCAACCAATAAACAGCGGATCCAACATCTCTCAAGTACTCAAATGTTTGCTGTACAGGAGTTAAATTATTTGCTGCTACTAATTGAGAAGAATCAAGATCTGTAAAGGCAATATTTTGGGTTTCAAGGCTGTATTGATAATTGCACCAATCATTATTATGTCGATACAAACCTGCTGAATGAAACCTTTTTAGAGATTGCCCTATGGTTTTTGCCATTTTAATCTTTAGCCTTAAACGAGCAATTTCGCTCTCAGGCTTATAAGCTGTCCGATATATTTTACAAATTTCTTTATAAAAAGCATCTGTAATTGGGTTTGTTCCAGGTGCGCTGACTGCTTCTCCATAAAAAACCTCTGATGCTCGAAGTGGAGATTTCCCTTCTGATAAGGCAATGAATGCACCCATAGGTTCGCCATTGAAGTTCAATTCATTTCCGTACTTTATAACAGCTAAAGGAACAATGGAAGGAACTTTTGATTTGGCTAATTGGCTAGAGACTTTAAATCCTTGAATCGCTCGTTTGTGTACAATCCCGCCGATAGGAGCTGCAGACCCCCAAACAAATCTAAATCCTCCGTCCTCTGTAATACCAACATGGGCAAAGGCTCGACTATCTAAAGACTGGGTGGTAGGGGGAATCGGCTGAGATTTTAGGTCTTCTGAAATAATGCTCCGAAATTTTCTACCACTTACTGGATTATAAAATCCGACGCCTTTAAATTTAGCTGCTAAAAGTTGATGGCTGGGATTAGATTTTAAGCTAACTGGTTCTTGTAGCACTTCCCATGCGGTTCTTCCTGTTTCTGGAAAAGTTGGCATGGCATTATCCCAACTTGCTATATCTAATAACCTTTTAAGTTCTTTTTTGGAGATATTTACATCTTCATATAAATGAGTAATCTCGTAGCTTAATGGTATGGTCTTTTTATTCATATTTAAATTTATATTTTTCATATTTACACTAATGCTTAATTAAATTTAAGTCCACGCCTTTTTGATAAATCGCAACCAATTTTTACTCAAAATATTTTCAATATCTGTTTCCTCATATCCCCTCTTTCGCAATAAATTTGGCAAAATTTGCAGGTCTGCAATCGTTCTTAAATCGTAAGGCGCATTTTCGGTTCCAAATCCGCCATCCAAATCAGAGCCAAGACCAATGTGATGACTATTTCCTGCTAGTTGACAGATATGATCATAATTATCAATTAGTTTTTCTAAGGTAACGGCTTTTGATTGAGGCGTAGATTTGCCGTTCACCCAATTTGGAACGAGCATCATTGCATGTAAAACACCCCCAACAACGGCTCCACGATTAATCAATTCTTTTAATTGGTCATCTGAAAATTGGCGATTATTATTGACCAAACTTCTACAATTAGAATGACTAGCCCAAACAGGTCCATTAAAATGCCTCATGGCTTCCCAGAAACTCTCATCACAAAGATGGGTCGCATCTAAAATAATATTTAAACGCTCCATTTCTTTTAATAATTCCTTTCCTTTTTGACCAATGCCTCCCGTCGAATTTGTACCAAATGCGTAAGTGCCTGGTCCATATTGTGCAGGGCCCAAAGCACGTAAACCATTGGCATAAGCTTTTTCTAAGTAGGATAAATTGACGATTGAATCTGCTCCTTCTAAACTTAGCACATAACCGATAGCTTGTTGATGCTTATCGGTGGCTTGTTCCCAACTAGCTAAATGTTGGACTAATGTTTCCCAATTGGTGATCGCTTTTATTTCTCCAGCGTCCTCCATAGCTCGATACCAAGCCAATTGTCCTTGTGTTTGTGCCCATGCTTGTTCTGGGGAATGCCAACCTGGTAAAGTGTTCGATTTTTTGACATATCGAGCAATTAAAGTCGCTACACAAAGACCAATGTTTCCTTTTCGCATGGCTTCAAAATTGACCATACTATTACCTCTATCAGATTTATCTGTTAAGTGTTGTTCTCTTTGATTAATTTCTGAAAGTGGTTGGCGAAGGTCTCTATTCCACTCCAAGGCATTCATACTTAAGTCTAGATGGGCATCAATAATTAAGGGCAGCTGTGGCATTGATATAAATTTTAGGTAATGTTATAGGTTCTTGACTAAAAATAAGTTATACTTTTTTCAAATGACCTTTTCCCTTCAAAATACCCGCTATCCCGTTTTTGTTCCCAAGCCGTTTTGGTGAGTCGGTATTTAACTATTTGTCTGGTACTGGTTTCTATAATTTCTAGGTCTTCAAATCCTAAATTTTGGGTGTACTTTCTCGAAGAATCATTGTCAATATGGCGAGTCCCAATAATACTTTTTGCCAAATCGTTTTCAAAAACAGCATTAATCATGGCAATTGAAGCTTCTTTTCCAACACCTTGCCTCCAATAAGCAGGCTTAATGCCCGTCATTTTTTCAATTTCGCCTTCGTCACAATACGCTGATATTTTAAAACCCATGCTGCCTACTAAGTCGTTATTTGCTTTGGATATAATTCCAAGTTGTCCGAAAGCATTGTTTTCATACCGCTCCTTTTGCGCCTCAATCCAGGCTTTTGCCATGACTTCAATTGGTCTGTTCAAATCAAAACCCAAATACTTTAGATTAGGGTTGTCGTAATAAAACTCCATCCAGCTAAAAGTATCATTATAAGTCATTTTTCGATAAAAAAACCGTTGAGAACTGAGTCCTTGATAGTAG
>JBGCFJ010001186.1:0-3931 GCA_045106885.1 Saprospiraceae bacterium | reverse complement strand
AAATCAATCGCAGCAATTATTGACAGTTGCTGAGTTAGGGAAAGTAGCTACTCAATTTCAAAAAGGAGACGGCTTATTGCTGCATACAGATTGGAGTAAATACTTGGGACAAGTGACCTATCGTAATGAATTGCCCAGAATTAGCAAAGAATTAGCTCAATGGTGTGTCCAACATCAAGTAAAAATGTTGGGGGTTGAACCACCTTCCGTTGCAGATGTGAATAATTTAGAAGAAGTAACCAATATTCATCATATCCTACTCAAAGGGGAAGTCATCATCATTGAAGGCTTAACCAATTTGGACCGAATTCAAAAAAAGCAAGTGTTATTGATAGCCCTACCTTTAAAAATCAAGGGTGGAGATGGCGCACCTGCTAGGGTAATTGCTTTGGAAGAACGATAAAATTTAAAATAATGACCACCTCAATACTGGCTAAAAGTGCGCTGTTTGACACCTTACCTCCTGAAAGGCAAACACCAGTATTGGCAGAGATACAACAACTAACAAAAGCTAAAATTGATGTAATCATTGTATTGGATGATGACCCTACAGGCACACAAACAGTTTATGATGTTCCTGTTTTAACCAACTGGGAAGTAGAATCAATAATTCAAGAATTTATTTCAGGAAGTCCCATTTTCTACATTTTAACCAATTCAAGAAGTTTGACGGAGCAAGAGGCTAGCCAATTGGCTGTTGAAATTGGTCAAAATATTCGGAAAGCGGCGGAGCAAACCCAAACTCGGTTTTGGGTGATAAGTAGAAGTGATAGTACTTTGAGAGGGCATTATCCTATTGAAGTTGATGCCTTGGAAAAGGGACTTGGATGGGGACAGCATACGCAATTTATCATTCCAGCTTTCTTTGAAGGAGGTAGATTTACTATCAATGATATTCACTACGTGCAGCAAGCCGAAAAACTAATTCCAGCTAGTCACACTCCTTATGCGAAGGATAAAGTATTCGGTTTCAAACATTCCAATTTGAAAGATTGGATTGTAGAGAAAACCAATGGAAGTGTAGCAATTGATAACATTGAAACGATTGATTTAACAGTTTTAAGAACTAATACGTTATCCAGCCTCGTTGAAAACCTTAATCAATTAAAGAAAGAAGCTGTTTGTATTATTAATGCAGCTACCTATTCTGATTTATATTTTTTCGCTAAAGCCATATTAAAATCTGATATAAAACCTATTTTTCGGACGGCTGCGTCTTTTGTAAGAGCGATAGCTGGTTTGGCGGAAAAACCACTTTTAGATGGTACTTCTATTAGAAGAAATAATCAAAATGGAGGCTTGGTAGTGGTAGGTTCTTATGTGCCAACTTCTTCTCTTCAGCTCAAACATTTATTGACCAATCGAAAAGAAATAATTCCAATAGAAATAGCGGTAAAGAAATTATTAAGCACTAATAATAAAGCGCAGCTAAGGGAAGAAATCGAACAAATAATCAATCGAGCACTACAAAATGGGCAAACCGTTGTTCTTTTCACTAGTCGTGAATTAATTACGGCTGCCACGGATGAGGAAAATCAGCAAATCGGAAAAACAATCTCTCAATTCCTTACGCAAATTGTAGCTAACCTTCATGTATTTCCTGCCTATTTATTGACTAAAGGAGGAATCACCTCTAGTGACATTGCCACTAAAAGTATTGGTATTAAAAGAGCTGTTGTTAAAGGACAAATAATAAAAGGAGTGCCTGTTTGGGAATTGGGGAAAGAGACTAAATTCCCAAGAAGCCATCAGATTATTTTTCCAGGGAACGTAGGAACAGAAAGTTCGCTGACAGAAGTTGTGGATAAACTAACAAAACGAGACTAAAACCAAAAATCATGACCAACTTCCTAAAAGGTAGGCATTGGGCAGCAGCAGGAATGTTCTTACTCGCCTTGTTACTGTACATCGACCGAGTTTGTATTTCCGTTGCCAAAGACCCAATTGCAGGAGATTTAAATCTCAGCGACAAAGCGATGGGTTGGGTACTGTCTGCTTTTGCTTTAGGCTATGCTTTGATGCAAGTACCGAGTGGGATGATGGCAGACCGATACGGTCCCCGAAAAGTATTAGCAGGGATTGTTACCTTTTGGTCAGGTTTGACAGCGCTAACAGGGGCAACTTGGAATTTTATGTCCATGCTAGTCGTTCGATTTTTATTTGGAGCTGGTGAAGCAGGAGCTTTTCCCAGCATGTCTAGAGCTATCTATTCTTGGATGCCATTACAGGAAAGAGGCATCATTACGGGTATCAATTTTTCTGGTTCTAGATTAGGTGCAGCGTTTGCATTACCTTTAGTAGCTTGGCTTATTGAAAGTTATAACTGGCGGAACACTTTTTTGATTTTAGGAGGAATTGGGGTTATTTGGGCTATCGGTTGGTGGATGCTATTTCGGGATACGCCCGAATCGCATCCAAGCATTTCGAGTGAGGAAAAAGCGTATATTTTAGCTAATCGGCAACAAACTACCACTACTAATGAACCATTAAGCCGACAAGCTTTATTCCAGTCTAAAAATATGTGGTCTGCCATTGGGCAATACTTTTGTAGCAATTTTACCTTCTTTTTTGCGCTGACTTGGCTCTTCCCCTATTTAAAAACTAAATACGATTTAGGTTCCGTAGAAGCAGGATGGTATGCCGTTGCGCCCTTTATTGCAGGAGCAATCGGAAATTGGGTAGCGGGTGCAATGGTAGATAATATTTATAAAAAAGGCAATTGGAATCGTTCTAGGAATTTACCTGCCATTATCGGTTTTGCTTTGGCGGCTGTAGGACTCATAGGCAGTTTATATATGGAGACTGCTTTAGGGGCTATTTTATTTTTAAGTGTTGCTATTTTTGGCGCAGATATGACGCTCCCTCCATCTTGGGCACTTTGCGTAGATATAGGAAAAAGCAATTCGGGGGCCGTTTCTGGAACAATGAATATGGCAGGGAATATTGGCTCTTTTTTAACTGCCTTAGCTTTTCCTTATTTAACAGATTGGACAGGTTCGGTGGACTACTTTTTTTACGTAGCAGCAGGACTCAATTTTCTGGCTATTTTCCTGTGGTTGCGGGTGAAGGCGGAAGATGGATTGGCTTATTAAACAGGCTGATATAAAAAAAGTGTTTAAAGATTAGAATTATATATCTTGAAAAGATAAAAGTATAAGTAATGATAAAATTTAAAATAGCGGTATTAGCCTTTAGTCTTTTTTTGCTAAAAGACTGTAATTCAAAAAAAGTATTTGAAGAAAATAATGGTTTAGTAGTGGTAGAAGCAGAGGATTTTCACTCCCAAGAACAGGACGATGTTAGAAAATGGTATCGGATTGATAAAAACTATACAGCCAATATTCAACCTGATATCGACCCTAATCACGCTAGTACAGCAAGCGGAAAAGTCTATTTAGAAATCCTCCCTGATACTAGAACCAATCACGATGAAAAATTAGTGCGAGGGGAAAATTTTTCTAATATCCCAGGAAAATTAGGCATCCTTAATTACAAAGTAAAATTCAATACCCCTGGAAAATACTACGTTTGGGTGCGTACCTTTTTCACAGGTTCGGAGGATAATGGCATTCACGTTGGTTTAAATGGTGAGTGGGTAGAAAGTGGACAGCGAATGCAATGGTGTGAAGGAAAAGATAAATGGACTTGGGCAAGCAAGCAACGAACAAAAGAAGAACATTGTGGCATAGAACAACAAATTTATTTGGAAATCCCAACGGCAGGAATTCATACGATTTCTTTTTCTATGCGAGAGGATGGATTTGAGTTTGATAAATGGGCAATGAGTCAGGAATACGATATTTTAGACAAACTTCAAATGCCCTAAGTAGTCGCCCAATTTATTGGGCTGACTGAAATTTATTTAGGATAATTTTCTTACAGAGCCTACCCAATAAATTGGATGGCTACTTTAAATGCTATGAAAAAGATA
>JBGCFJ010001185.1:0-1964 GCA_045106885.1 Saprospiraceae bacterium | reverse complement strand
CTAAGAAAGGAAGATTCGGGGAATCTTGATTTCTTAGTGAACCGCTTGCGGATGGGATGCTTAAAGTGGAAAAAGAGCCCATCATAAAGTGTCGAGTATTTGGTTGTAGGTACTTATATAAACAAATACAAAATGCAAACTGAAAAAGTAATTTTAGTAATTCTTGATGGCTGGGGACATGGAAAAGACCCTAAAGTAAGTGCATTGGCACAGGCAAATACCCCTTACGTAGATAGTTTGTACAAAAAATATCCCAATGCAGAATTGGTCACTTATGGAGAAGAGGTAGGCTTGCCAGTAGGACAAATGGGCAATTCAGAAGTAGGGCATTTAAATATTGGTGCTGGTCGAGTAGTTTACCAAGAACTGGCTAGAATTAATAAAGCGATTAGGGAAAAAACCTTAGAAAAAAATGAGCCTTTAGTAGCAGGCTTAAAATATGCTAAAGAGAATAATAAAGCGGTTCATCTAATTGGTTTGGTTTCTGACGGTGGTGTACATTCCCATATTAATCACCTTAAAGCTTTATGTGATATAACGACAGCTTATGATTTAGAAGACGTATTTATTCACGCTTTTATGGATGGTCGAGATACTGCACCTAATGGGGGACTTGGTTATTTAAAAGAGGTAAAAAAACATATTAAAGGAAAGTCTGTTAAAATTGCTTCTGTTATTGGGCGATATTATGCGATGGATAGAGATAATCGTTGGGAAAGAATAAAATTAGCTTACGATGTTTTGGTGAATGCAACTGGGGAGCAAACGAATGATGTGTTAAAAACGGTCAAAGCTAGATATGCGGCGGGAGAAACGGATGAATTTTTACAGCCAATGGTTAGAACTTTTAGAGGGAAACCAATTGCAAAAATTGAGGCGGATGATGTAGTTATTTTCTATAATTTTAGAACGGACCGACCAAGAGAAATTACCGAAGTATTGACGCAATCCGATAAACCTGAGTTTGGTATGAAAAAATTACCACTTCGCTTTTTGACGATGACTCGGTATGATGAAAGCTTTAAAGGAATTGATGTTATGTTTACCAAAGACAATATTCAAAATACTTTAGGAGAAATATTGGCTAAAGCGGGGAAAACACAGGTTAGAATAGCAGAAACAGAAAAGTATCCACATGTTACTTTTTTCTTTAATGGAGGTAGAGAAGCAGAATTTGAAGGGGAAAGTAGAATCTTAATTCCTTCTCCGAAAGTTGCTACCTACGATTTACAACCAGAAATGAATGCTCCTGAAGCTACGGATAAATTAATTGCACATATCGAAAAACACCAACCTAATTTTGTTTGTTTAAATTATGCGAATACAGATATGGTCGGTCATACGGGCGTATTTTCGGCAGCCATGAAAGCAGCAGAAACGGTTGATGGTTGTTTAGAACGATTAATGGAAGTGGCTTTAAAAAATGATTATGATGCAATTGTCATTGCAGACCATGGTAATTCTGATTTTATGATAAATGCAGATGGTTCGCCACATACTGCTCATACAACCAATCCTGTACCCTGTTTTTATCTTAGTAATACTATCAATGGACGAACGATAAAAGATGGGAAATTAGGAGATATAGCGCCAACAATTTTGAATTTATTAGCATTAGAAGTGCCCCAAGATATGGACGGAGATAATTTAATCGCTTAAAAAAGTGGGGGAATGAATAAATTTAGTATAAGAAACGAGTGATGCTTAATCAAGTGACCAAACTATAGTTTTTGGGATGTGTATATAGATTCGATAATTATTTGAGGCATAAAGAGGGGTTCGTTTTACTAAATTTATTCATTTGTTAAAAAAGTTCCACAGGCTTTAAGAAAACCTGTGGAACGCTAGCGTGTAATTTTCTCAACATCGTTTAAATTAAGAGACCTTTTTCATAAAGCTGCCTACCACTAGGCAGGCAGCATTGGGGGGAATTTTGAGTTTGGTTAAAATCCATTTCTGGGGGG
>JBGCFJ010001184.1:0-7531 GCA_045106885.1 Saprospiraceae bacterium | reverse complement strand
GCGTCTGTAGGATTAATTAACCCAAAATTCCTTTAAGGAGCGTAGCTTCGTCACCACAAAAAATAAATTGAAATCTTTTTGCGGTCAATATATCCAATCTGACTGCTGACAGTTTATGTAATAAACGGTCTGACTGCTCACTTCTTTCTAGGTATCAATTTTCTTTCTGATTATCTATTAGAATTTAGTGAGTGATTGTTAAAATTGTTTGATTGTTAAATTGTTGTATGACAAAATATTACGAGAACAATTCGTAAGTACTCAACAGTCCATTTAAATCGTCCGATGACTGCGTCGTCGGATGATTTAAATCAGCTCATCGGACGACGATAGTCATCCGACGAGCTGATTTTACATTTTTATTGAGAACTTACAACAATTCAACAATAATAACAATCAAACAGTCTTCACTAATTTATTACAAAACGATACTTTTTACACACCCCCAATATCGAAGCAAAACTACAGGGAGAAAAAATTTCAACACCTCCGTAATTCTGAACAGCCTAGCTGGAAGCCTAAGCTACTTTCGTATATACAAAAAGCCTCAACCGAATCGTATCAGTTGAGGCTTTTTGTTGCTCAGGTTAGCAACCTAAGTTGCTTATTAATAAGACCAAAGGTCGTGCTCAAAGTTAAAGATTTCCATACGGATTTTTTCTGCTTCTAAAAGCATATCAACTCCCGTTAAATAATCTTCTACCTTTCTATCATAAACGTTTGAACGCTTCATGATATAGCTAGAAAAACGACGCTCTTCCATCAAATCTTCCCAAGTGGTAATATCCGCATCATTTTCTGGATTAAATACTTTGTGTCGAGCTAATATTTCTCTACATTCAGGATAATATGCCCAGAATAATGGGGTAGTATATTTATAATTACCATTCTCATCATACTCGTCTTTCAACGGAGCAATTCCAAGAATTCTTACTTGTAAAGTAGAAGATTCTTCATCAAAAAACCAAATTTCTTTGATTCTAAATTGTTTGATGTCTTCTGGATTTAAATCATTTCTTACAATCGTAATTTCTTCTTCGTAAGTTTCTGGGTCAAAAGCGATAATGGTATCCACTGTTGCGCCCATAGAAGCGACTTCATCAGGTGCTAATGGATAAGAAAATTTATCATCTTCTGTTCCATAAACCGTAATTTCGCCTTCTTCTGCAGCTCCCATCAGAATAGAGAAAAATGGCTCTTCAGGATAAGAAAAAGGAAGATTTAATTTTTCTCTTACATCAATAACTCTCCAGACTCTTTTTTCCCAAAAAATATCCGCTTCTCGGATGTCATCATAAGGTAGAACTCGTCTATCAGTAATGATTTTCTTTTCTACAATACCATCCAAAGGTGCATCAAACTCTGCACCTGCTTCCGTTTTATACTCCCCTTCTGTTCCAGTTCGTAAATCTTGAGCATTTACTAGTTGGACAGCAAAAAAACATAAGAAACATCCAATTAAGCACTTAATATTCATAATCGATTTTAATAGATAGATTTTACAAAAAATTACAATGCTAAAACGCCTATAAAGCTGCAAAAATTATGCTTAAAAATACTTTTTGCTAAAAGGCTGACAAATTATAATAATCATTAGTCAGTGGTCATTAGTCAATAGCGGTTTTCACTAATGACTAATGACCAATGGCTATTTTTATCTAATTTTAAAGACCATTGAATTAATCTTTCTTCCTGCCGCATCACCAGGACAAGTAGCTTTTACATTTTCAAAGTAATAAGTATCACCAGGCTTGGCAGCTCTTACTAATCTTAATGATTTTGCATTAAAAGTACCCCCTGGGTTATTACTAGCTACAGGATCTTGTCGCTTAGCTACTCTAACTAGGTTAAAGCCTTGAATTTTACATTTTGCATCAAAATCAAATCCTTCTAACCAAGGAATCACCCCTCTTTGAGCTTTAAATTCACCGTTCCCCATTGTACCGTCTTGTTTTTTACCAAGTTTGGCAACTGGATCAGGAATTCGCTTTACTCTAAAATCAGCAGACTTAGACAAGCCACCACCAGAAATATTGATTTTAACATCTCCTGGTCTTGTAACTTTTACCACGTATTTACCTTTTCCACCTTTTAGGTTACATCCTCCACCAGCACAGCTTACCTTTACGGCATTACTTGATACACCAGCTACAGATACAGAGATAGGATTATCTACTCCAATGTAAAAAACGTTCATCTTATCCGCAGATACGGTTGCTGAAGTTTCTCCTACTTCGTAATCAAAAGTTGATTTTGAAGTCGTTACTTCTCCTGTCAATGGATTTGTTACCGTTGCACTAAGGTTTAAGGTTTTAGTACCTAAGCCAGAAGCTGCATCAGAAAATACCGCTTTACCATCTTTTCCCACAGGCAACCTTCTTCCATTTACGGTAAGGTTAATATTTGATGGTGGAATATCAGAGCTATAAGCACCTAAAGATACTTCTGCCTCAAATTTTCCGCCTTTGATAACGTACGCTTTTTTAGCGTTGATTACTGGGAAAAACTGGTTGAATACAATTTGCTTACCCCCAACTAACTCCGCTAATTTACTAACACCTAATGCTTCTGCATTTTTGGCATCCGTTTGGAATTTAGTTAATAAAGGTAAAACAGAAATCAATGGCATTTGTCGGAAACGGAAATCCGCCCAACTCGTTTTATCTCCATCTGATTGCTCTTCCCAATTTTGGTCAATATCTAAAGAAATGTTATTCGCAAAAGAAGCAATATTAGCATCAGCTGCAGCTTGGTCTACCTTTCCACCTTTAACAAAGCCAAATGTCTCTTTATTATCATTGATAACCTTAGTGTAGATTTCAACAATTTTTTCCCTAACTTCAGCTATTTTAACAGCTAATTCATCTCCTCTTCCTTCTTTTACCAACATATTAGTAGTAACATCTTTATTTTTCTTCCCCTTAATCATTTTCTTCGCAGGGTTATCAGGATAAAGATAATCAGCATCGTCAACAGTACCATTTTTATCACCCGCAGCATCAATTAAATCATTTTTGATACTTTCAACGTAATCACTAAAACCAGCGATTTCCGATCTAATCTCTGCTACAGCAACACCTAATGGCTTAAATTTTTCTTTTGATTTTTCTCCTAATAAAGCATTCAAAGCAGCTGCTTGTTCATCAATGGCTTTATTAGTAGTAGTATTTGATTTTGTCAAACTATTGTCAATAGTCTTAAATGCGTTCAGCACTTCGGCAGAGACATTCAACGCTAATAATGCGGTCAGTACCAGATACATTAGGTTAATCATCAATTGCCTGGGATCCTTAGGAATAGACATTTTTGAAAATTTTATGGATCGTTGTAGATTTTATACTTTTTTGATTACTTTCTCGTAAATTCAATCCACAACTATATTTTTAAAAATTGTTATATTGTTTTATTGTTGTATTGCTTTATTGCTCACAACAATAAAACAATTTAGCAATCAAACAATTATATTAGCCTTTTGGTCCACCAATGTTAGACATTGCAGACAACATACCTCCATATACTCCATTCAATGAGTTCAAGTTGGTATTCAAAGCAGTTAATTGATCTTTGTAGTGCTTAGTTTCATCTACAGAATCTGCTAAATCAGCCATTGCCTCATTTAACTTTGAATAGAAACTATTCATTTGTTTGATTTGCTGTCCTGTTCCTGAGAAATCTGCCTCTTGTAATGCCTTTAAAGAACCTAAGCTCTTAGACATTCCTTGTAACTCATTCAACATACCACCTAATTGTTGCTCTACAACTTCACCATTTAAACCTGGTGTAGCAGCACTGCCTACAGGGCCTGCAGCTAAAGGTTGGATTTTTGCACCATATTCATCTAAACCTGGATATAATTTCTCCCAGTAATAATCTTTTTCTGGTCCTAATATTCCTAATACTAAGAAAATCAATGCTTCTACCGATAATCCTAAGATTAACATTTCACTCGCATAAGGCCAGCTCTCTAATTTAAATAATGCGCCCATTAATACTACAGCCGCACCAACTCCGATTAACAAATTCTTTAAATACTTGAATCCTTTTGACTTTACAAAACTCATAACTTCTGAATGTTATTGTAGGTTATTAAAATTGTTAGATTGTTACTTAAGTAAGGTAGTGTAAATAAATACTGAATTACAAAATATTAAAAATTAATCTCCTGTAAAATTCTAACTATTCACTTACTCGCTTCTTACTTTAATAATGCTTTTTTTCTAAAAAGTAACGGTTTTTGAAAGGGGGTTTGTTTAATTTTTAGTTGGTATTTATGATTAAGCTTGTAAGGAAGGTAAAACCCTTCTATTATAACACTAAAATGGTACGAACATTATTGTAGTAAATATTCGTACCATTTTTATTTTTATGTTTTATTGATTAAAAATCATCGTTGATAGAGCGACCTAAGAAAGTTAAGGCACATCTAAATCCAACATAAGATTTTGTTGTATCTTGGTATTCCCAATGACGAACACCACAACGTAAGAAGTAAGCCACATCTTTCCAAGAACCACCTCTGATTACTTTACGCTGATCTGCTTCATAATCATCATCGGTTGCGTCGTATCGAATATCTGGGTTTAAATCATGTAAGAAAGAGTAAGCATTTTCATAATAAGCAGAAGAAGTCCATTCCGCTACATTTCCTGACATGTTATATAATAAATAATCATTTGGGAAATACATATCAGCAGCCACGGTATATAAACCACCATCTTCTGGATAATTACCTCTTCCTGGTTTAAAGTTTGCTAATAAACAACCTTTACCATTTCTAGTATAAAAACCACCCCATGGGTAAGGTGCTAAATCGTGTCCACCTCTTGCAGCATATTCCCATTCGTGTTCTGTAGGTAAACGGAAATCTTCCGTATTTACTTCATTCTTTTGGGTCGCCTTGAAAGTATTCCAAAGTTCTGTTCTCCAATTACAGAATGCTTGCGCCATTTTCCAATTCACGCCAACTACTGGATAATCATCAAAAGCAGGGTGCCAGAAATAATTTCTAGTCATTGGTTCATTGTAAGAATAAGAAAAATCTCTAATCCAACAAAAAATATCTGGATAAATATTTACAGAATGCTCTTGCGCATATTTATCAATATTAGAAAAACTCCGTTCTTCTGCGGCTTTCTTCCAATCGTAAGTCTTATATTCATAGACTAATTTGTCAATGTCTACTGTTTTTCCACCCATGTTAGGTTCATCACCTGTGTAAATAAAACTTTCATCATCATAAAATAAATCTTGGATTTCACTTTCTGTATCTTCCCAATCAATCTCATCTCGATAATCCCAATCTACTTTTTCCGTTAAATCCCCATTATCATCTTCTGCCATATAATCTAAAAGCCGTAAAGCCTTTTCATCTCTTACCCAATTAACAAACTGACGATATTCGTTATTTGTAATTTCCGTTTCATCCATAAAAAAACCTTGAATCGAAATAGATTTAGGTCTTTGGACATAAGTACTTCTTAAATCCTGATCAGCAGGACCAATATGCAAAGTCCCCGAAGGAATGTATTGCATACCATAAGGATTGATTCCATTGAAAGTAGGACGATCTAACACTCCAGTTAACTCACCGCCTTCTTTTTTACCACAGGCAGTGGTAAGGCCGTACAATAAAACTAGGGAAAACAAAAACTTTGACATTTTTCTCATGTTGACGCTCATAATTACCTTAATTTGTTTGGGCTTCCTTCGCCCGCAAAAACGACAGTAAAGTTACTCGGTTAAGTGTTTTTTCAAAGAAAAAAAAAAAATAAATCTTGATGATTGGCGACAATTTGGAGATTAATTGCTGTAATTATCTACTTTTTGATAATTAGTTGCTATTCAAGATAATCTATCTGTGCCTTTATTTTTACATCAGCAAACTTAAAACGCCACTATTTCAATTCTTAGTGTCTTACTTTTCAAAAAAAGTTGCTAATTATAACTTATTTCAAACTTTTGCAAACTGTCTTACATTTCTCTTTAAATGAACCCCAATTAAGTACAGTCAATTTACGGTTCACGAATCCGTACTTTAGCGGTTAATCTATATATCTTGGGTTGAAAATAATCTTGGGTAATTTACCTTTTCCGATTTCTCTTCCTAAATTATAACTAATCATAATCTCATGACTTCCATTGCTGACTAAATTTAAATCTGATAAAGTATAGTCATAAGCATAAGCCATCATTATCTTTTCATTTAGGCTCAATCCGACTATCAAACTTGCGGCATCTAGGGTATTTGTATTATATCCTCTTAACGAACTTCCTACAAATATATTGTCGTTATATTTAAATAAAATAGATACTTCAATTTGCGTCTCTATTAAATCCGTTTTTATAAGTATTGAAGGATGTACCGTAACACTCCTTAATAGGTCAAATTGATACGCTGCATTAAAAAAATAGTTACGACTTAAAGTTGTAGAAAAGAAGGTACCTTCAATGATTGGTTCTTGAATATTAATGGTAGATAATCCTGCTTCAAATGTTTCTGTTTTAAAATAAATGCCTGCATTAAAGGTGGGGGTTAATTCACTTATGTCTCCTGTGGGCAATGGCAAATCATCATTATGGTTTATGGTTACCCCTTCATATTGACCATCCGGGGTCAATATCCTCAATCCATCTAGGCTTTTTTGAAAAATGCCTCCACTTGCACCAATAGCTAAAATTCCAATTTTTCCAACGGGGAGCTGAAAATTATACGAAAGGGTTGCAAGTAGGTTCTCTTCTAAACCTAACTTCTCATTCTCAACATTTATGCCAATACCTCCACTCAGAATGTATAAAGGCAGATGAACATTAATATTTTGGGTCGTTGGGCTGTCTGTCAGGCCTGACCATTGCTTCCGATAAAGTCCATTAAAACTCAATGAATTGTCCATTCCAGCATAGGCTGGATTATAGGCAAATTTATTAAACATGTATAAACTATAGTTACTCGGTTGCTGTGCAAAAAGGCTAAAGGTAGTGCAGCAAGCAATAAATAAAAGTATTTTTTTTACCATATCGGACGTCGTGATGGTGAATTTTAGTGGACTGTACTGTAGTGTTAATCGTCCAGATTTGAGTGCTAAAAAGTTAATTGCTACTTTCTATTAGATAGGAGTAATAATATTCGCCTCAAAGTTGTATCTGAAACACTTTATGCTTCAATTATCAATACAATTCTACAAATTAAACGATAATTATTGATTACTCGTTACTTTTTAAAGTTTTAATCTACTACAAAGTTGTTCAAAATATAACTTTTATTTCCTATTTTAGTTTAGAAAACAAGTTTTTTAAATAATTGGCGTTGTGCAGACGTTTTTATTTAACTCGTTTTCCTATCCTCTAAAGCAAAAATAAGTGGTTTTAATCCTACTCTCTTAGGAACGCTGCATAAGAGCTTGTTGGGAAATTTTTCAATTTTAAAATTGATAATTCAGTATATAATTCTGAACTCTATTTAATTTCATTAAAAAAAACAAATAATAGTTGGTTCTTAAAGATTCAAACACGAATTCAAATTGTTGTAAAAAAT
>JBGCFJ010001183.1:0-2799 GCA_045106885.1 Saprospiraceae bacterium | reverse complement strand
CTTTTTGACCAAATTCACTTTCTGTTTTTAAGAGTTCTTTTACCTCTTTAACCGTTTGTTCAATTTGTTTGCTAGTATAATTAATTTGCGCTTCTAATTGTTTGATAACGAAACTATTAGACTCCGAACTATAACTATGGGTACACTACTATAAAAATTTAAAAAAGGAGAGATTTTCCTGTCTTAATAGGCTTTTAAGAAACTCAATAAAAGACTCTAAATCTCTAAATTTATTATTAAGATAATCTAATCCTTTAGCAAAAATGGAAACGGCTAGCGTAATTTTACCGGATTTATATTTTTTCCAATCACTTTTTTTCTTGACTTTTAGTTGTTTTAACCCTTCTATAATGCATAGCACATAAAGAAAACTGGTGATTGCCATCATTAGCATTATTTTTAATGGGTCTTTGAAATTCATTGCCTCTAAATCAAATCCATTAGTTTTCAAATGCTTAAAACAACACTCAATTGTCCACCTTATAGGATAAGTTTTCACAACCTCCACTTTATCTTTTAAGGTGGATATAAAATATAGTAAAGGCTCTTTTGGGTCATCTTTTCTATTCTTAATGACCACAAAAGTATAGGACTTACCATACATTCGAAAGCGTTTTCCGACTCCCTGTTTTCTATATTTTCGAAAGGAGGCCATATGGACTAGCTTACTATACCTCGCTTTTTGGAATATATCTTCCGCTTTTGCCCGGTCGCTTGCTTCATTGATTTCCGTACAATAGGTCTTTGCTTTTAGCCGAATGATAAAACCTATTTTCTTGTTTGTCAAATAGTTAAACCATCCTCTGCCAATATACTCCCTATCTGCTAGCAGTACTAAACCTGATAAATTTAGCGTTTTAGAGGCTTCTCTTATCACTCGTTTTCGTTCCTTAAAATTGCTATGTCCTTTCTTGTCTAATTCTTCCCACCATATTGGAATAGAAACTCCTTCATAGACGATACACAAAGTCAATAGATGTACCTTTTTATCTCCGAGTTCCCAACTAGTACCATCTAGCGTTAGATATTTGATTTTGGATTTACTTTCTAGCAAGCAAACACATAGACAAACCAAACTCCTGATTAATTCTCGTTTGTCTTCAACTTTAAAAAATCGGATTAACCGAATGTAATTTGAAGAAGGCTTTGTCTCTAGTTTACCTGTAACTTTACCTACTTTCTTTTTTACTTTATTTAAATTTGTCGATTCTGATTCAAATATAGCCTCTGAAGTAATCAATAAATTTTTTACGACTGTTTTGCTATGATGAGGAAAATATTCTGTAATTTCCCCTTTTAGTGGAAGTGCCATTTTTTAAGTTGTTTTGTTCAACTCAAACTTAAGAATTAGCTTCCACTTTTTTTTGTTTTCCTAAAATGTATAGTAGTGTATTTTGGAGTTGTGTTTGTATTGTAAAATACTGATTATTAATTGATTATAGGTTGTGTTGATGAAAAATCCGCTGTTCTTTAATTAGTTGCAATTTATTTTTTAACAACGGATGAAAATGACTTATTGAAATTACTGGATAATGGATAATATTCGGATTATCAAAGATTTAGCCTTTTTGTTATTGGCATTTATTTAGAATTAAAAATTATTATTTTTCTACAATAAGCTATTCAAAAGCAACTCACTAAATATTTTATTAAATCATAATTGAGATTATTTTTCAGAATTATCGCATTTTATTGTCTTTCGTCTTAAGCATTGATTTTGTATAAATTGCAAGCATTTATTTACGAATTGTAGGTATTGCTTTACAAAGGAAATGAGCGTCAAATTTGATGTATGCTGTCAATAATCAGTTATTCCATTCATTACCTAACCTTAGCAGATGCCTACAATCTGTCAATTTTCTTTTTACAAAAACCTTAAATTATGCCAACACCAACCCCATTTTTTCAAATTCCATGGCGTTCCTTTTGTTTACTTTTAGTAACGACTATTTTTCTTTTCTCCGCTTGTCAGAAAGAAACGTTCCAACAAACAAGTATTGAAGAAGTACCTGTTGAACAGCAGGCATTGAACGATGCGGAGTTACGTCAATTAGGCCTAGTACAAGTTTTTGATATTCCAGCGGCTAAAATGGCACATCCTAAACTGCAGCAATTGGCAGCTGATTTTATCGACAATTTATCTTCGGAAGAACAACGAATTTTACCTACCAAAATTCAAGCTTTACAAAAAGCAGAACTGCCAACTACTGCTAGTAATAGAAGCGCCCCCACTCTTAAAACTATTGCAGCTACCAGTAGTTTGCAATTTGGACAAAGTTTAGCCCAACAAGGAGATTTTTTATTTGTAGGCGATAATGGCGCGGTGCATATTTATCACCAAAGCAATGGCGAATACACGGAGCAACAAGTGATTACAGGTAATGCGGAAGATGGATTTGGCTATAAAGTGGCGATTACCCAAAATTGGTTGGCAATCGGTGCACCTTTTGAAAATGAGATAGCAGGAGCGATTTATATTTATGCGAGAGCGCAAGATCATTGGGTATTTTCTCAGAAAATAGCAGGTGAAGACATGAATTTAATCGGTCAACGATTTGCCATGCATGGGAATAATTTAGTCGCTCAAAAACAATTTGGCATATCTGGTAACCTTCAAGTTTATGAATTAGAAGATAGTCATTGGCATTTAGAGACCACCTTGGGCGAAGGTATATTCTTCTGGGATATAGCAATGGACGGGAATAGAATCGCTGCAAATGGTGGGACTACTATCTCTGATGCTGCGGTACATGTTTTTGCAGAAGCGGACGGCAAATGGGCCTCAGAGGCAGTTTTGAG
>JBGCFJ010001182.1:0-13828 GCA_045106885.1 Saprospiraceae bacterium | reverse complement strand
AATTTTAACTTTTTTTTCCTGAATTCTTTAAGGGGTAATCAACACTATTTTAATTAAAATAATACGGATTAACCCATTTGTTTTTAAGCTTAAACTACGAGTGATTAAAGCCTTAGATAATTGATAGTTTTATCAGGAGCTTTAATTAGCGTCTGTCCGTAAAGTCGATTTTGTTCCGCTTGTAACCACCAAATTTATTTGGTAGGTTCATAAATTACGGACAGCCAATATTTTGAATCAGCCAAATAAATTTGGCGATTACGTTAGACACGCAAAGCACAAGTTTACGGACAGACTCTAATTAGAATAATCTATTCTAGATTAGTAATTGTGCAACAAATTAAAGCTAGATTTCTGCATCGCTGCCTACTGCATTACTGCCTACTGCATTAGTTACCTCTAAGTCCTTTTGCCGTTCTATCTTCTAAAGCAGGAGCAGGGGGCATCGTTCCTGGTTGTGTCTTCACTAATTTTAAAACTTCTTCTACGACTCTTTCCATTTGTGGGTCTCGACCTTTTACTAACATATTTGGGTCATCCCATACTTTTATGTCTGGTCTTACTCCTTCTCCTTCCCAAAACCAATGTCCGTCATTATCATAAAGTCTTGCTCCAGGAACTGTAATTCCGGCGCCATCAATCAGCCTATGATCGGTGGCAGGCCCTACTAATATGCCTAATGTACGTTCTCCTACAATTGGTCCAGCTTTTAGTTCTTGAAATGCCCAAGGCAAACCATCTCCACCAGAACCTGCCCAGCCATTAATCAACATGCCTTTAGGCTCTTACACAAAATTTAAAACCAACAAATTGTCGATATTTTGAAATGTCGATAATTGTTAATCTCAAATTCAACTTCAACCTCAACCTCAAATTCCCGCCGAAGGTGGTTGAAAATTTGAAATTGAAAATTGAAAATTGAAAATTAAATTTTACTTAGGCCCTGTGTTGGCTTTAATTGGTTGAGTATGGTCTTTTCCATGGCGCCAATGTAAATTATAAGAGCTTGTTGGGAAATTTTATTTCGCTATAATCTATTGATAAATAAGTGGTTATGAAAAATGCTCAAATTTGTATATTTTTTACAACAATTTGAATTCGTGTTTGAATCTTTAAGAACCAACTATTATTTGTTTTTTTTAATGAAGTTAAATAGAGTTCAGAATTATATACTGAATTATCAATTTTAAAATTGAAAAATTTCCCAACAAGCTCTAAACGACAGGCTTTGTTAATAATTCTAAAAATCGGTCTGCTAATTGTCCGCCACCATTAAATCGCTCATCAATAATAAACCCTTTTTTATCTAATTGTCCATAGTACATTTTGACTAATTCCAATTGCCCTCTACCAGAAGTATTTGACATGTAGACATACCCAAGTTGGCCATCTGATAACTTATCGACCATTTTTCGATTATTTTCAATCCATTCTATTTAGAAGCGAATATTCCGTTGCTAGAAGACTTACTAAATCAAACTAAAACTTAAGAATACAGGAGTTTCTGATAAACTAGTCGCCTTTTTAAATTAGCTTGTAAAAACCCAAAAAACTTCGTACTTTTGCAGCCGCTTTGAAGAAAGCGAATTTATTAACATTTTTAATTAATAACAAACTTCTATTTAATGCGAAATTATGAAGTTACTTTCATCGTAGACCCAACGCTGTCGAACGATGAAATAAAGTCGACAGCAAAGAAGTACGTAGACCAGGTTTCAGGAGCTGGAAAAATCGTACACAACAATGCAATTGGATTACGTCAATTAGCTTATCCTATTAGAAACAGAAATACAGGAATTTATACTTGTGTGGAGTTTGAAGTACCAAATGGTGCGGTAATAGATGAGTTAGAATTAGCAATGCGTAGAGACGAACGTATTTTGCGATTTTTGTCTGTTAGATTAGACAAATATGGTGTGAAATACAACGAAGATAAGCGTGCTGGTAAAATCGGAACCATTGTCAGAAAGAAAAAAGTGGTAGAAGAGGATAGAAGAGACAATAGACGTCGAAATAATAAGCGTCGTCCGAATAACAAAGGTGGCAATAAGCCACAAGCAAAACCAGCTACGGAGAACACAGCAGGTAAGTAATTGTTAACATCCAAAAAAAATTAGAAATGGCTTCAAGAGACGATATAAAGTTTTTAAGCAATCCTAAAATCGGTTCTAAGAGAAATAAATACTGCCGATTTAGAAAATTTGGTATCAAGCATATTGATTATAAAGATACCGCTTTTTTAGAGCAATTTGTAAATGACCAAGGTAAAATTTTACCTCGTAGAATTACAGGAAATTCTTTGAAGTATCAAAGACGTGTCTCTACTGCAATTAAGCGTGCTAGACATTTAGCTTTATTGCCGTATGTAACAGATTTGCTTAAATAAATTAGTTCATCAGTTGTTACCAGTTACTAGTTACCAATTACCAGTTGTTTATCGATAACTGGTAATTGGTAACTGGCAACTGGTTACAACCAATTCACTAAACAATGGAAATTATATTATTAAAAGATATAGATAAAGTTGGAGGTAAGTTAGACATCGTAACTGTAAAAGCAGGATACGGTCGTAACTACTTAATTCCACAAAAATTAGCGATGGTAGCAAATGCTAAAAACCGCGCTAAGATTGATGAAATCAAATCTAAAGAAGCAGCGGATAGAGCGGCAAGATATGATGAGTACAAAGTGATTTCTGACAAAATTCAAGCTGCTACACTTAGTATTGGTGCAAAAGCTGGAACAAGTGGAAAAATCTTTGGTAGTGTGACTAATGTACAATTAGCTGCTGCTTTAAATGATCAGGTAGGGGTAGAGATTGAAAGAAGATTGATTGAAGTAACAGAGGAAGTCAAAGAATTAGGGGAATATACTGCTAAGGCAAATTTACACCCTGATATTAATACAGTTATTAAATTTAAGGTTATTGCTGAATAAGCAGCCTTAATTATAACGGATAATAATAAAGCCCTTATTTTTCTTTTTTGAAAAATAAGGGCTTTTTGTTTTTCTTATTTTAATAGCTCAGAATCCCATAGGAATTCCATTTAATCAAGCAATATTGGAGAAAATCCCAATTGCGCCCATTTATTATAAAAAAAGCACGATTTGATTGGAATAATCAAATCGTGCTTTTTAAATTCTGCTAACTGCTAACTGCTAACTGCTAATCATCTCCTTTCCTAATAATCGAAGGAGGTGCTGTTGGTAAACAATCTGAGTCATCACAGTCAATTAGCCCATCGCCGTCATTATCTATTCCATCCGTACAATTTGTTTCTGTAGTCGTATTTACACGAACATAAACAGTTGCCATATCACATAAAGAATTGACGGGAAGAATATCGTAACAGACTTCATATTTAAAGGAATCGAGTCCTATAAAATCTATTGCTGGTTGATAAATTACTTGACCGTTATCCCCAATTGTAATAGTACCACCATTGGGAGAAGGGTTGGTAATTGCAACCGAGGAAGTATCTAGTATAGAGCCAATGTCATTAGCTAAAACCTCAATGGTCACTGGTGTCTCAAAGGGGGTAGCAACTTGATCTACTAATGCTTCGATTAAGCAACTAGGAACTCTATTTTTTAATTGGGTCTCTTCATCTGCAAAAAACCAAGTGTTGATGGTGTTTCTGTTTCCATAATCCTTATTAGTCCAAGAATGACAAGGTGCATCACAACCGTTTAATTCTATTTTACTGGCACCATTTCCTGGTAAAAATGGAATATTAGAATCGTCATAATGTAATTTATTTTCTAGGTTTCCAGAAGGTGGAAGCGGCCTAATATTCGTTGTCTTAAAACCGTTTAACAAAAATTCGACATCAAAAAATGGAATATGATAGACGCCTTGCTGATAGGTCACTAGAATATCGAAGTTTGCCATTGCCGAGACTGGATTTCCTAGACCATCTATACCATCCCAAGGAATACATCTACTGTAAGGTGCCGATTCGTTGGCTGCTGGCTCGATATTAAAGACTATAAGTACATCTCTAGTATTTGGATCATATTTAAAATCACCACTACTTTTATCTAAATCAATTAATGCCTCTATTTGACCTGGTTTTGTTGGTTCAACTAAAATACAAGCATCTCCTTCTTCTCTGCAAACATGCAACTCAGGAACACCATCCAAAGTTCCATATTCTCCTGATGGATAAACTAGTGGGTCAGGGTCGTTTAAAAATAATTTATGAAGGGATAAAGCCGTGCCTAATCCAGCAGCCGATTTTCTGTCTTCTGTTAGAATCCCACTATTACTGGTGCCTGTTTCATTAAAATACATATTAAAAGCAGCTGGCTGGAAACCCGAACCTTGAAAATCTATTAGATTAACAAAACCCTCTTCAGATAATACATGAAAACTACCATTAAATGGTCTATCAAACCAGCCGTAAGTCGTGTTTGGATCACAATCTATTGATGGAGCATAAAATGCCCAGTTGGTAGCGAATACCCTTCCTGGCTTTGCCTGCGGTACTACTCCCTTTGTAGCAACAGTAATATCCCAATGTTCTATAGCGGTAATTATCTTTGGGGCTGGTGTATTAGCAAAAGAACTAAATTCAACGTAATAATCCCCTGCTGTAAGTCCTGATGGGTCAAAAACGATAGGGTCGTAACCACTTGCGCCAGCTATTGGGCTTGGCCCAGCAATTGCTTCCGCCTTTGAGCTGATATTTGCGGTATTGCCATCTATTATTTGTCCATTTAAATTGTCTGGAGCAGGATAAACTACCCTGCCGTCTGGAGATTTAATGCGAAAAAAGGTAATGTTATTTGCTCCTGAACATGGAAAGTGCCCGCTTGATACGGATTGACTAAAGCCCAGAAAAACTTGTTCTTCTTCTGGGTTAGCGATGTGGAAAAAAAGTCTCTGGTCGGCGTTTCCATCATATCTTCCGAAACTATTGTAGAGTTCACCGTTGAGGTACAAATAAACCCGATCGGATTCATTAGGAGCAAGCTCCTTCGTCCCCTCCGCGTAGATGGAGTTGTTTGCTATCATTAATAATAACAATAGCATGATGCAGCGCCCACTCTCACATAGACGCATGCGTTTTACATTAAGTGTCATACACTTATGTTGTTTGGCCTTTAAAAAATATGATTCCCTCTACAGGGTAAAGCTCGATGAATAATGAGAGGCGTATTCTCGAAACACCGACCCTGAGACGTAATTCCCTAGTAGTCTAATCCAAAATTATTGCATAGCAATATTTCTTTTGAACGTAGATGTATTGGCCTTGTAATCAGTAGACTACAAGATAATAATGATTCAATTTTCTTTCATAATTCTTTTGAGCTAATTCTTTTCTTTATTAATTGGTAACAGTACATAAATAGTTGCTGTATATTTTGACATTATATCAAAATAAAAGCCTCTGAAATAGAGGTGATGACCCAATTAAAAAACAAAAATCCATTATAATCGCCTTAATTATTATAATGTTAATTGTTCTTAACTCAATTGAATAAATCGAAAAATAATTAACTAAAACGTAGTCATTACTATTCGATTTTAATGTTTTAATTATGTAAAAGGAAAAAAAAGATTGGAAGGACAGCATAAAGAAATCTACGCTGTATAGCAGGTGTGCTTTACCAATATTTGATCCTCTCTCTATAAAAACACCTTATTTAATAAGGTTCTATTGGCTAATATGCACAAATAATGCCAAAATGTTAACATTCTTGTATCTTTTTAATAAAGATGTATAGCTTACTTTACTATTAAAAAAGGGAACTTAACCTAAGCTAAGTTCCCTTTTTATTATTGGTAAAATACTTTTACACTTTATTTTACACCGTCAACAATCGCTTTGAAAGTATCAGGTTCATTCATCGCCATATCTGCAAGTACTTTTCTATTTAATTGAATGCCTTTAGAAGCTAGTTTATGCATGAATACAGAATAAGACAATCCGTGTATTCTGGCAGCTGCATTAATACGAGCTATCCATAATCTTCTAAATGCTCTTTTTTTGTTTCTACGATCTCTAAAGGCATAAGTTAAACCTTTTTCGACAGCATTTTTAGCTACTGTGTAAACTTTGGATCTTGCACCAAAGTAACCTTTCGCCATTTTTAAAATCTTCTTACGCCTTTTTCTTGACGCAACATGGTTCACTGAACGTGGCATGGTGTTAATTTTTTTGCAAAACAGGGGTTTTCAATGGAAAACACTTCGGACCTGTATTGAGTTAAAAATAAATTTTAGAATAAATTACCCTCTTAAACAAAGTAATTTTTCTATGCGCTTTTGGTCTGACACATGTACTAGTGCAGCACCTCTTACTCTAAGCTTCGCTTTCCGGCTCTTCTGTCTCTTTCTGTGAGACGTATTAGCTTGAAATCGCTTAATTTTACCGGATCCTGTGCGCTTGAATCGCTTCTTGGCACTGGAGTGGGTCTTCATCTTCGGCATTTCAACGTTTTTTGTGATTGTTTAATACAAAGAAAAGTAAAGCCTATGCCAAACTTTCTGGACGATTAATCAACCAATAAATTCATAAATAGTGGTTTTCGCCACCCATTTTTCCAATGGGTGCGCAAAGATAGGAACTTTTATCTAAAGTTGAAAGGGGTAGGTGGAGTTATGAGTTATAAATTAGGCGTTAGGAATAGGAGGAAGGATTTAAATCGATATTTCTGGAATATAAATTAAGCAATGATTGAAAAAAGTATATATCTTGCTGTTGTAACACTGAAAACTAGAAATGAGTTACGAATGTACCACACTCATAACTCATCACTTATAATTTATAACTAAATTTATTTCTTCTTTTTCTTCTTAGGCTGTACCATTACAGACATTCTTCGACCTTCCATTCTTGGTAGTGCTTCTGCTGCGCCATATTCTTCTAACTCTTTCAAGAATTTAAGTAATAGTAATTCACCTCTTTCTTTGAAGACAATGGTTCTACCTTTGAATTGTACATAGGCTTTTACCTTTGCACCATCTTCTAAGAAACCTTTGGCGTGTTTTGTCTTAAATTCAAAATCGTGATTATCCGTATTTGGACCAAATCGAATTTCTTTGACAACTGTTTTTACTGCCTTTGCCTTTATCTCTTTTTGCTTTTTCTTTCTGTCGTAAAGAAATTTTCTGTAATCAATTATTTTACAAACAGGTGGGACTGCTTTTGGGGAGATTTCTACTAAATCTAAATCCATTTTCCTTGCCCAACTTTTAACCTCTCTAGTGTTAAATACGTCTGCTGATACTTCTTTACCTGCAGCTTCACTAACTGCTTCCATATTGTCACCTACTAATCGGATTTGAGGGACTTTAATCAAATCATTAATTCTGAATCTGATTTCTTCTTTTTGATTGTGATTTCTACGATGATGTCTTCTTGCCAATAGTTTTAATATTTAATGAATAAAATGAATAGGGCTTTGATTACTATTCTAATAATATAATCGTCTGAAATAGTAAAAAGTTCCTGTTTTAAGATAATTTGTGGTAAAAATACTAGAATTCTACTTTTTACCAAATATAAAAGGGCTGAACCAGTACTTTTATTAACTGATTCAACCCTTATTTATGTTTTTATTAGAATAATCGGACTAATTGAAAGAATTTTGCGTCAAAAAAAACTTGCGTGTTTAATAATGATGTTATTAAATGATTATTTTTTTTGTGCATCCTTTATTTTTTCTGCTAATGAAATAGTGATATTGTCTCCTTCTGCTGTTAATTCAGCCATCAGGTTACTACCTTCTGCTGGGTTTTCATTTAGAATGAATTCAGCTAAAGGATCTTCTAAGTATTTTTGAATAGCTCGGTGCAATGGTCTTGCGCCAAATTGTGGATCAAATCCCTTTTCTGCGACAAACTTCTTCGCTTCATCAGATAAAGTTAATGCGTATTCCATACCTTTCAATCGCTTCGTTACATCTTTCAATGCAATCTCTATAATCTTGAAAATATCTTCTTGATTTAAGCTATTGAAAACGACTACGTCATCAATTCTATTTAAGAATTCTGGAGAGAAAGTACGTTTCAGTGCACTTTCAATAACCCCCTTAGCATGCTCATCTGCTTGATTGGTTCTAGCATTAGTTTGGAAACCAACACCTTGACCGAAATCTTTTAATTGACGAGCACCGATATTAGAAGTCATAATGATTAAGGTGTTCTTGAAATCAACTTTTCTACCTAAACCATCTGTTAATTGACCATCATCTAATACTTGTAATAAGATATTAAATACATCAGGATGCGCTTTTTCGATTTCATCTAAAAGCACTACGGAATAAGGCTTTCTTCTTACCTTCTCCGTCAATTGTCCACCTTCTTCATAGCCAACGTATCCTGGAGGGGCTCCAACTAATCGACTAATAGAGAATTTTTCCATATACTCACTCATGTCAATTCTAATCAAAGAATCATCTGAGTCAAATATATAGCGAGCTAATGCTTTTGCCAACTCCGTTTTACCAACACCAGTTGGTCCTAAGAAAATGAAAGAACCAATAGGCTTAGAAGGATCTTTTAAGCCAACTCTATTTCGTTGAATGGCTTTACTGATTTTGCTTATTGCTTCATCTTGTCCAATTACCATCTGCTTAATGTCTTCTCCCATTTTAACGAGTTTTTTACTCTCGTTTTGAGCGACTTTCTTCACAGGAATACCTGTCATCATGGATACTACTTCTGCAATATCTTCTTCTGTAACAGGATATTTTTTAGACTTGGATTCTTCCTCCCAATCAATTTTAGCAATCTCTAATTGTCGAATCAATTTAGATTCATCATCTCGCAAATCAGCTGCTCTTTCATATTGCTGATCTTTGACGGCTTGATTCTTATCTTCCTTGATTTTTTCAATATCTTTTTCGTACTCCTCAATATGCTTTGGTACATGAATGTTCTTCAAGTGAACTCTTGCACCAACTTCATCTAAAACATCAATTGCCTTATCGGGTAAGAAACGGTCACTAATATAGCGATTACTTAGACTCACACAATTTTCAATTGCTTTGTCTGAATACACTACATTATGAAACTCTTCGTACTTAGATTTGATATTTTGTAAGATATGAACTGCCTCTTCTGGGCTTGGTGGTTCAACTAATACTTTTTGGAATCTTCTATCTAAAGCACCATCTTTTTCAATGTGCTGACGATATTCATCCAAAGTGGAAGCACCAATACATTGTAACTCACCTCTTGCCAAGGCAGGTTTAAAGATATTAGAAGCATCTATTGAACCTGTTGCTCCACCTGCACCTACAATGGTATGGATTTCATCAATGAAAAGGATAACATCTCTAGATTTTTCCAATTCATTCATAATCGCTTTCATCCGTTCTTCGAATTGTCCACGATATTTAGTTCCAGCTACTAAAGCAGCTAAATCCAACATCACAATTCGTTTATCGAATAACGTTCGAGAAACTTTTCTTTGGATAATTCTTCTAGCTAAACCTTCTACAATGGCAGTTTTACCAACACCCGGTTCACCAATTAAAATTGGATTGTTTTTCTTTCTTCTACTTAGAATTTGGCTAACCCGCTCAATCTCTGTCTCTCGACCAATGATTGGGTCTAATTTGCCTTCTTCTGCTAACTTGGTAATGTCTCTACCAAAATTATCTAAAACAGGTGTTCTGGATTTTGCTGCACCTTTTCTTTGATAATTTCCACCTCGACCTCCAGCGCCTAAATCGCCACCTTGTTCTTCGTCGAAGTTGTCATCTGAATCTTGTGGACCTTGACTCATAAAATCTGTATCAACTAAATCTTCTTCATGTCTGACATATTCTAACTCAGACTTGAAGGTGTCATAATCTACCTCAAATTGTTCTAAAACTTGAGAGGCTGGATTATCACTATGTTTTAAAATAGATAAAACTAAATGTTCTGTACTAATTTCTTCTGTTTTTAACCGCTTGGCTTCTAAAAAAGTAACTTTTAAAACCCTTTCCGCATCTTTATTAAGCGGAACATTTTCTATGGTTAATGATGCGTTTAAAGAAGGTCTTCTTTCAATAGAATCTTCGATTACTTGGATCAATTCATCAGAATTAACCTCCAGAGAATCAAAAACTTTTACTGCTAGGCTCTTTCCCTCTCTAACAATACCAAGCAATAAATGCTCAGTGCCGATATAATCATGACCTAATCGAAGGGCTTCCTTGCGACTATTGGCTATGACCTTTTTAACTTTTGGAGAAAACTTTCTGTTCATGATTAGGTTCGGTATATCTGTTTATAAAAATTGAGGGCACAGTTATATTGAAATTCAACAAACTGGTTTTTAAATCAAAAATACAAAGATTTCGAAACAATATTAAACAATCTTTTTGTACAAAACAATGTACAGGAAAATTAGTTTAATATAATTTGATTATATAGGCTTTGTACCTCCTAGTTTTTACCTCTTTGAATAGATTCTTTGTTTATACGTTTTACCTAGTAGTTATAATAAGTGAAAAGAACAAAATAACTTACCCCATTAAGCTTGTTCTTTTTTCGTCTAAAAAACTAAAAAAAGAGTCCGTACCGAAAGGGTATGCACTAATTTTTTTAATTTCTTAGCCGAAAAAATAACTGCGCTTTCTGGAGCAATTTATTTAATTCTCTTCACTAAACAAGAAATAATTTACAAAAAATGTGACTTTTTAGTATTTTAAATATCTAAATAAGAATAGTTATCTACTAATCCTTGAGTAATCATATTGATAAAGAGGTGTTGTTAGGGCATAAAAAATAAAATTTGTACATTTATTTTTGTCCCATTATTCAGTTGTAGGGGCTGAATTATTTAAAGGAAAAAATAATGCCAGTTGTTAATAATCCCTTTTTTTAGTACAATTTGGCAGTTTTGGATAGATTTACATGACAAATAGTCGGCATAATCTTATTGGGGAAAATTTTATATTGATGCCTTATTGACTACATTTGTGCAATATATTTTAGTAATTTCACTATTATTATCTATCTTGTGATTTACAATTTTAATAACCAAAATCAGTGCTTTGACTGAATTGAAACACTAGCTTACAAAACTTAATTATTATGAAATTTAGTATAGATAAAAACGAGCAATACACTGTATTTTCTCTTCTAGAGGAAAATTTAAATTCTATCATGGCACCTTTGCTTAAGTCAGAATTTATTATAGCCCGAAATGAAGGAATTGGTAACTTTATTTTGGATGTCTCTAATGTTAAATTTATTGATTCTTCTGGACTAAGTTCCATTTTGACAGCTAATCGCCTTTGGAAAGGCTTTGGTTCTTTTGTTATTACTGGTATAGACCATCCTTCTGTCAAAAAATTAATTGAAATCTCTAGACTAGATTCTGTTTTAGAAATTATTCCAACCATTCAAGAATCCATTGATTTTGTGATGATGGAAGAATTGGAACGAGAATTAAAAGCAGAGGCGAGTACGGATGACAATATGCAATAAAAATTAATCTTTGGTTTTATACAACCTATTCAAATATGAAATTTGAGTTTGTAAACACGTCTTGCAAGTTCGATTAGTCTCTCTACTGACTATTTGAAATTTTTATTTAAAAAAACTAGCTTATTGAATCGTTCCTAGAACATCAATTAAAAAAAGCGTGGAGTGCATTTATGTACTCCATTTTTTATGTACTCTAGTGGAGTAGGCAGTGATGCAGTAGATAGTTTGCAGGTAAGAAAATTATTCTGACTTTTTGTAAGGAATCTACAGTTTGTTTAAAAAAATACAATAGGCAGCTTGCATTACTGCAAACTGCCTATTGTATATGTATACGACTCACTATATTGTTGCCTACTAGATAGTCAGATTAAAAATTGATATTACAAAAAATGTCAAGTCAAAATCTAAGTAAAATTTAATTTTCAATTTTAAACCACCTTCGGCGGGAATTTGAGGTTGAATTTGAATTTGAAATTAACAATTATCGACATTTTAAATTATCGACAATTTGTTGGTTTTAAATTTTGTGTAAGCGCCTAAATCCGTTGGAAAAGCTAATCCGTTGGGCTCTAAAAAAGTATATCCCCAACGGATTTAATTTCCCAACGGATAATTATCAGTTTATTAGTTGACGCTCTAACTGCCATACTGCCTACTGCCATACTGTACTAGGCTTTACCATTCTGACTATTTTTCTTTACAGCCGTTGTTGATTCAAGCTCAATTATATTGAGCATTTTAATCGTGGCTTTAATCGCAGCAATCGCTTGGTCACTATCTAATCCATTAGTTTTGAATTGCTTCTCATTTAATGACCAAGTAATAGTTGTATGACATAAAGCATCTGTTCGTCCACCAGGTGGAATCGTAACATTATAGTCAATAAGCGTAGGGTAGGGCTTCTCTAATTTATCATAAATGCAATATAAGGCATTCATAAATGCATCATATTGTCCATCTCCAGCAGCAGTTTCTTCGTAGGTTTTTTTGTTGATTTCTATACTGAGCGTTGCTACAGATTGAAGTCCAGCGGCTACAGATAAAGCATAATTTTTAATCTTAATTTTTTGTTCTATTCGTTCGCTTTTTAAGACATCAGAAATGATATAAGGCAAGTCTTCTTTTGTAACCATTTGTTTTCTATCGCCTAATTCATTGATGCGTTTGGTTACTTTTTTCATGGAATCGACATCCAACTCAATGCCTAACTCTTCCAAATTCTTTTTAATACTTGCTTTACCCGCCAATTTTCCTAAAGCGTATTCATGTTTTCGATTAAACCGTTGTGGTTTTAATTCATTATGGTATAAATTATCTTTATTGTCACCATCTGCATGAATTCCACTAGTTTGAGTAAAAACAAATCCGCCGATAATAGGCTTATTACCTGGAATGCGGATGCCAGAAAAAGATTCTACTATTTTACTCACTGAAAATAATTTACTTTCATCAATATTAATCGAGTGTTCTTTCAAATGGTCATTGACGACCCCAACTACGCTCGATAAAGGAACATTTCCTGCTCGTTCTCCTAAGCCATTCATCGTACAATGAATACAATCCATCCCAGCTTGAATAGCAGAATAAACATTAGCCGTAGCTAAATCATAATCATTATGCGCATGAAAATCAAAATGTAAGCGAGGAAACCGCTGAATCATTTCTCTGGAGAAGAGGTAACTTTGTTCTGGATTTAAAATCCCTAAAGTATCGGGCAACATAAAACGGTTGATGCCTTCATTTCGCAAACTTTCTACAATTTGGAAGACATATTCTGGTGAGGTACGCATCCCGTTGGACCAATCTTCTAGATAAACATTGACGGTTATGCCTTTTTCCTTAGCATGTCCAATGACTTCTTTAATGTCAGCTACATGCTGTTCTGGTGTTTTACGCAATTGTTTTTCACAATGCCGAGCAGACCCCTTACATAATAAGTTGATGACTTTTCCTCCAACGCCTTCAATCCATTCCAAAGAACGAGTCTTGTCTACAAAACCTAAAATTTCTACTTGATTTTGAAAACCATGCTCAGTTGCCCAATTCAGAATTTTTTTGGCGCCTTCTTTTTCTCCTTCAGAGACACCAGCTGAGGCTATTTCTATCCTATCTACCTTCAGTTCTTCTAATAATAATTTTGCCATGTGTAATTTTTCACTAGCTGTGAAAGAAACACCAGAAGTTTGTTCGCCATCGCGAAGCGTCGTGTCTAAAATCGTAATTTGCATCTCTAGAGGTTTAGAGGTCTAAAGGCAAAAAGGTACAAAGGTTAGTGTATACAGCACTCTAAAATTGTAAAAAATCAATTAACTATTTTTCCGTTTTGAATTTTTACAACTTAAAATCGCTAAACCCTTATAAGTACCTACAACCAAATACTCGACACTTTATGAT
>JBGCFJ010001181.1:0-4791 GCA_045106885.1 Saprospiraceae bacterium | reverse complement strand
AACGTTGTAAATTACTTTTTATAAAAAGAAGAATATTCTTAAATTTGTAGTAGCCATAAAAAATTTAATCAATTGATTATCAGTCATTAAATATCAAATTGACGTAATTTTCAACTCCTGTAATTATGTCAGTTTTTTACTGATTTTACAACTTCTGGCGGGTAGCCCAATGGCATCAATCGGCATTTTGGTCGCAATGTCCATTCCTGTGGCAGGTGTTGTAGCTACTTGGACATTTGTATGTTTTTTGAGTATTGTTAAGGCTTCGGAAGAAATATATTCTAAGAGTAGGATATTGGGTTTCATAAATATAGAATTATAGTTTATCTTCCTAAGTCAGGCCTAAAGGCCTTTGACGGGAAAGCCTGAAGGCTTTACTACCAGTTATCCGCAACTCGAATCAAAAATCAAAGTAATTCTTAGCATTATTATAACAAATATCCTGCACCATTTGCCCCAACCATTCTATATCATTCGGCAATTCTCCTTTCTCAATATCTTTACCGATGAGATTACACAAAATGCGTCTAAAATATTCATGTCTTGGAAAAGATAGGAAGCTTCGACTATCTGTTAACATACCGACAAATCGACCCAATAAGCCCATATCAGACAAGACAGTTAATTGGTCTTCCATTCCATTTTTTTGGTCCAAAAACCACCATGCAGAACCCCATTGCATTTTACCTGCTACACTCCCATCATTATAATTGCCGACCATCGTCGCAAAAAGCGCATTATCTCTAGGATTAAGGTTGTAGATAATCGTTTTAGCTAGTTTTTTTTCGGTATCTAGTCTATTGAAAAAACGAGAAAGGCCAAGTGCTTGTGGGAAATCACCAATAGAATCACAGCCCACATCTGCTCCAAGAAGATTCATTAAGCGTTGATTATTATTTCGTAAAGCCCCTAAATGGAATTGCATGACCCAATTTCTAGCATGATACATGGTGGCTAAATGGTATAAAATACAAGATTGAAAAAGAATGGCTTCTCCTGCAAAAATAGCCTGTCCAGCTAGTCGTTTTTTCAAGATTATATTCACTTCTTCTTCTGTAAAATCGACGCCATAAAGTTGATTT
This sequence comes from Saprospiraceae bacterium, assembly GCA_045106885.1. GTDB lineage: Bacteria > Bacteroidota > Bacteroidia > Chitinophagales > Saprospiraceae > JAFMDF01. The sequence goes on along the minus strand of JBGCFJ010001181.1, from coordinate 3,709 downwards.
ACCCCGTGGTCTGCTACCCTACCTCCTAAGGAATGGAAGAATTCTATTCGGTTTTCTAAAGCGGCTAATAAATCCATTAAATCTCGAATCGTTCTACCCGTTACCGTTTCCAATTCTTGAATCTTATCTAAAAAAACTGGGTTTTCAATAGCTACTAATTTATCTGGTCTAAATCCTGGGAGCATTTTACAATCCCATTCCTCGTTTTGTAATTTTTGATGATGTTCTAAATTATCTGTCGGGTCATCCGTCGTACAAACTACCTTGACTTTCATTTTGGACAATAGGCCTTGAGCAGAAAAATCGGGTACTTGTAATTGGGCAGTGGCATTTTCATAAATTGCTTCGCCCGTTTTTTTATTCAATAAGTCGTGGATTCCAAAATAGCGTTGTAATTCCAAATGCGTCCAATGATATAAAGGATTTCTCATGGTATAAGGCACTGTTTCGGACCATCTTAAGAATTTCGTTTTATCCCTTCCATTTCCAGTAATATACTTTTCATCAATCCCATTTGCCCGCATGGCTCGCCATTTATAGTGGTCACCTTTTAACCAAATTTGGGTAATATTTTTATATTGTTTATTTGCTGCAATTTCGTCTGGTGGCAAATGATTATGATAGTCAATAATGGGCATATCCGCCGCAAAATCGTGGTATAATTTTTCCGCTGTTTTATTTTCTAGTAAAAAATGTTCGTTTAAAAAGGGTTTCATGTTGGAAACGGTTTACGGTGGACGGTTTCGTCTTCGTAGACCATTACCTTTAAGTTAAATAGTTGGATTTCTTTTGTCTTTATTCTAGTATAGCATGGTATGTACCTTGCTTAAATTTTCATCCGTGTTATTAGCACATCTGTGTTCGATTCTCGCCTTACTTTCACCGCTCAGAGAGCTGTGTTACTGCTGCTATACTTCGGCAGATACCTAATTCCAAACCACGCAATTCTGCCAAACCACGTAATCGACCAATAGCCGAATAACCAGGATTTGTTTTTTTAGCCAAATCGTCTAGCATTTTATGCCCATGGTCAGGACGCATTGGAATAGCCGATTTATGGCTTTGTTGAACTTCTACCAACGCTTTCATCACCGCATACATATCTACATCTCCATCCAAATGATTGGCTTCGTGGAAATTGCCCAATTCATCTCTTTTGGTTGCTCGTAAATGCACAAAATTAATTCGATGTCCAAGGTTTCTAACCATCTGGGGCAAATCATTATCGGGTCGAACGCCATAAGAACCCGAACAAAAACAAAGTCCATTATTCGGAGAATCTACCGCATTAATAATTGCTTGGGCATCGGCTTCTGTACTAACAACTCTTGGCAAACCGAATAAAGAAAAAGGTGGGTCATCGGGATGAATCGCCATTTTAACGCCCACTTCATCCGCCACTGGAATGATTTCTTTTAAAAAATGGATTAAATGCGCCTGCATCCGTTTGGCATCAATATTTTTATAAGTATCCAAAACGGCTTGAAAACTAACTAAGGTAGATAATCCGTCCGTCGTTCCACCAGGTAAACCAGCAATTATATTTTGGGTCACCTTTGCAATTTCTTCGGCACTCATTAGGTCAAAGCGTTCTTTAGCGGCATTTTGTTCTGCCTTAGTATAATCGTTTGTTGCGCCAGGTCTTTTTAAAATAAATAATTCAAAAGCAGCAAAAACAGCTTTTTCAAAACGCAAAGCAGTAGAACCATCGGACATCGGATAATCCAAATCTGTTCTAGTCCAATCGACAACAGGCATAAAATTATAGGTAATAGTCCGCACATTGCATTTCCCTAAATTTCGAATAGACTGCTTATAATTTTCAATATATCGCTTATAATTACCTGTTTGTCGCTTTATATCTTCATGGATAGGCACACTTTCGACTACTGACCACGCTAATCCAGCAGCCTCAATAATTGTCTTCCGCTTTTGAATTTCGGCAACTGTCCAAATGTCTCCATTGGGAATTTGATGTAAAGCATTAACAATTCCAGTTGCTCCTGCTTGTCTAATATCAGCGAGACTAACGGGGTCATTGGGCCCATACCATCTCCAAGTTTGTTGTAATTTTTTCATAAAAAAGTCATTAGTAAATTAGTCATTAGTCATTAGTCAATTTAAACTCCCGAAAACGCACTAAATCCACCATCCACAGGCACAATAATACCCGTAATAAAACTAGAAGCATCACTGCACAACCATAATAAGGTACTCGTCAATTCTGCTGGTTCACCGAATCTTTTAACAGGTGTTTCATTCACAATAGTTTGACCTCTTGCAGTTAAGCTACCATCTTCATTGGTGAGTAAACTTCGATTTTGGTCGGCAATAAAAAAGCCAGGAGCAATGGCATTCACTCGAATTCCCTCGCCAAATTTATGCGCCATTTCTACTGCCATCCATTTAGTAAAATTGTCAATAGCTGCTTTGGAAACAGAATAACCTACTACCCTAGTTATCGCTTGCTGCGCTGCCATAGAAGAAATATTGACCACACAGCCTTTTTTCTGTTTAGCCATTGTTTGTCCAAAAACCATCGTTGGCAAAACCGTTCCTTTTAAATTTAAATCGGTCACTCTGGTAAAATCTGTCATTGACAAATCGAAAATATTTTGCTCAGGCATGATGGTTGCTCCTTTCATATTCCCACCTGCCGAGTTAACCAAAATATCTATTCGCCCCCATTTTTTTAGGATTTTTTTCTTGGCCGCTTTCAATTGTTTTTCGTCTAATACATCTGCAACTAAAGCTATTGCCTTCCCTCCTTGCTTTTTTATGGCTTTCACCTGTGCGTCAACTTTAGCCTTAGTTCTACTTAAAATACCGACTTTTGCGCCTGCTTTTGCTAAACCTGCTGCCATCGCTCCACCTAAAACACCAGCTCCTCCTGTAATAATTGCTACTTTTCCTTTTAATTCAAACATTTAAGTTGGGTTCTTTAGGGCGCATCTCAAATTGCCGTTCGTAGCTTAGACCTCTTGAGTAGCCTTAGCATACCTACTCAGACCAGAAGTCTAAGCTACTTTTAATGTCCCATTAATTTAAATGCGACATTTTGAGATGCGCCCGTTCTTTAATCAAAAAATATTTTTTTTACTAATGCGAACAAAGGTAAGTATTTCTTACTATTCTACTCAATCATTTTTTCTAAAGTCAAACTTTTAATCGCTCCAGTACCGAGAAATCGATACTTAATTCCATTAATCTTATTTGGTTTACCTAACAGCGGCATTTGATAGGCTAAGGCATCGTTCACAAAAAAAGAAAGCTGGTCATTTTTAGCCGTCCATCTAAGGACGAGTCGATTTTCAAAAGGATTTATACTTCATTTTCAACCTCCATAATCCTATGATGTCTCAGCTTTAATTACCTTTGTTCCCCACCTCACTCCCAGCAACTTTTCAGTATATAGGTCTAGATTTTATCTTTCTACAACGAATATTTGAACAACTAAAAAATTCGAAGTATGTTTAGGTCATAGATGCTACGATAACAATCATTTCTTATGAAAATTGTAAAATATTTATCAAGATGAAAAACCTTGCTTTTTTACTAACGCTCTTTTTAGGCGTCTTCCTATCTTGCCAAAATAGCCCTTCCAAAGAAGAAGGTGTAACTAATACTGGTACAAACAAAGACATTCAATTTAACCTGCCAGATGGTTTTGTTTTAGAGGATTTATATAATCCAAATGACAAAGAACAGG
>JBGCFJ010001180.1:0-5192 GCA_045106885.1 Saprospiraceae bacterium | reverse complement strand
TATTTTAGTTGATGTAGTTCAAGATTGCTATTCTTAATTAAAATACCCCTAGAAACAGGCTTAGGGTAGTTTTTAATACTAAAAAACAACTTACTCCTCGTAAACTAAAGGTTTAAAAGCTCTTATTTGGCGATGACATTGCTAGTGGTCCAGACATTAAATAAGTACTAGTTTATACTAAACAGTTGTCGGTTATCCGTTGTCGGTTTTATAGGTACGAACCTAACTGATAACCGACAACTGACAATATTATTAAACTGGTAAGAACTTCGTTCTTAAACCACTAGTTGCTAGTTCTGCTTAAAGGACAACCAGCAACCAATACTCCATTCCATCATTTAACCTTAAACCCAATGATTCTGAAAACACTTGCACTATTCAACTATTGGAAAAATTACGCCCTCTTTTTATTCCTCAATTGTCTATTCCTAACTACTAGTAATGCCCAAATAGGCAAACGCTATTTAGACGTTCATCCCGTTAGAGTCAATCATAAATGGGGCTATATTAAAATATATCCAACTTTAGTGGATACCATCATTTTTCCCAAGTATGATTTTTTGGGAGATGTGAACGTCCCCTATAATAAAATAACAAATGATGGGGAAGCATCCCCTTATAAAGTATTTGAACTCAATGGAAAAGTTGGTTTATTAAACAAGGAATTAGAAGAAGTAGTTTCCAATCAATACCATCAAATAAAAGTAGTTTCTAATAATTTTTTTGCAAACGCCGAAGAGGGGCAATTTGAGTTAATGGACATTCATGGAAAGGCTTATTTTGAAGGAGCTAAATTTCAAAATATTTGTCTAGCAGAGGGTGGTAAAATTGGACAAACCAATTATTTCTACACTAAAAAAGATGGGCAGTGGGGCATTAGTAGAATTCCAAATGATGAGGAAATTGTGCCTGCCAAATATAGTTTAATTGAATGGTCGGGGCATTCAGGGTATTATAAAGTAAAAGCAAGTAAAAATGGTGCTTGGGGATTAATCGACACCACAGGGCGACTACATTTACCCCTATTTTTTGAAGATATAATCGTTTTAGATGAACAAAATTATGCGGTTTTAGAAGCAGGAAAATGGTACATTCACCAACAGGTTAAAGGAGAATTTTCAAAAAAAGAGGAAGCTTATGCCTACTTCAAAAAAGTAAATAAACAGTTAGCATTATTTGTCCCTTTCTCAAATGAAGAAACGCCCAATGCTTATATATGGAATTTTAGAAAAGATACCATTATTCATACCTTTCGCAAAATTGACAAAAAATCAGCAACTGATAATGAAAAAAATTATGCTTACTTATGCAATCCTTTAGACGATGAATATGCGATTAAATACAGTAGAAGAGCCTACCATTTAATGAATCCGAACGGTAAAAAAGTATCTACTTTCTTTCGAAAAATTGAACCAACTCAACAAGCAAATATTTATTTAGTCCGCCGAGGGGGTTATGGTTTATTTAATAAATTAGTTGCTCAGGATACCTTTATCAGTTCCCCTACTAATTATAGCAACATTTTTGCCATCCAAAATAATTTAGCGATTTGCACCCAAGATGGTAATTATGGTGTTATTGGAATTACGCCCGACAGTTTTGCTACCCTACCCTGCAATTATACTGCCATTCCTCAAATCGACAAGGATTCGATTTCCTTACAATTTAAGCAGAATGTTTTTAACTATGTTTTTGAGAAAGGCACTTTTGTTCCCAAACCTGTTATCTATGAAGAAACCATATTAATCCCCAAAGCGGTCAAACGTACGCCTAGAGCGGCTGAACCTATTGATTTTGCCCGCTATACAATTTATGAACCAACATTAGCAGGATACGAAATCCAGGGAGATAGTTTGGTGACCAGAGATACCGTCAGAGGTCCGCTAGGGCGTCCAATTAGAAATTCAAGAACAGGAAAAATACGTATGCAATATAGAACATTGCTTCGATTAGACCCCACACAAAAAGTTAATAGGCCTAAAAATACAGAAGAACTTTTAACCAATTTTAGAAGCATTTATCTAGGTGGAAAAACCCCTCTATTACCCAGTTATTTATCAGCCATCTTACCAGGTGAAGCAACGACTTTTCAAATGTATGATTACGTACAAAACAAGTCCATCCAAATACCTCCAATAATAGGTTTAAGGCCATTTGATGAAGTTTCTACTGTTAGTACATTTATTGCACCTGATGGAAAAATGGGCATTGTCAATAAAGCAGGGCAAGAATTAACGAATAATGGTCAAGCCATTCGGTATACTTATATTGGACCATTCATTGCAGGCAGGGCAAGGGCTTGTAGTGGAGGTACGATAATCTTTGATTTAGAAAGAAATTTACCATTACCCCCTAAATTTAGTTTGGGGAATGTCTTCGAATTTCTAACAGATTTCAGAATGCCCTATGCTAACAAAATAGAAGAAGAAAAAGTAGGCATTAAGTACTTTTTAAAGGATTTACCCAATAATCCTGTCAAATGGAATTATATAGATACAAATGGCAAAGTGATTATTGCAACAGATTTTGACTACGTAGAAGATTTCCATTGGCAAGATAGTTCCGCTTTAGTTCTAAAAGAAATTGATAAAGAAGTCTATAAAGGCACTGGAAAAAATGATGCGGTATATGGAATAATTAATTTTAACGGTCAGGTAAAAGTCCCTCCAATTTATAGTAGAATAAGTATTCACAAAGATTTTTACCTCATTCAAAAAAAAGGGACGCCTACTTTTACCTTTAATCAAGAAGGACATGAGATTATCATTAATGCCACTAAGCCCAGGGGCTTTTCAGAAGGCAGAGCACAACTAAAAAATCCAAAGCGGTTGATTGGATATATCGATGAAATAGGAACACGTGTTATTCCAGCGCAATATAAATTGGCTAGAGATTTTTCAGCTGGACTAGCTTTTGTCATAGACACTTTGAATAAGTATCAATTTATTGATAAAAATGGACAACCAATTTTTGAAGTTAAAAATAAAAATCCCTTATTAGTAAGTGATTTTAAAGAAGGATATAGCTGGATAAAAAAAGCGGGCAAAAGTTGGTTTTGGGAATGTGTAAATACGAAAGGAGAAATAGCATTCAAGCGAAATGCCCATTACCAATTGAACAAAGGAGGACAAACTGCTACTAACTATTTTGTACCGATGTCCTTTTCTAACGGATTAGCATCCGTAGTCATTGTTGATACCGTAAGTCGAAAGTTGGTTTCTGCTATTATAGATACTACGGGACGAGTACTTTATCAATTCAATGAGCAATTAGCTATTGAGGCTTTTAATCAACATGGTAGCGCAATTTTTGAAGCTAAAAATGGAAAGGGGGTAGTAGATAGTCTTGGAAAAATATGGATTTCTCCTCAATATAAAACAATACTCCCTTTTAATACAAAAACATGGAAAGTACAAACTCAAAAAGGCTTGTGGGGCGTGATAAATGAACATGGAAAATTTACCATTCCTCCAAAATATATCAAAATTGGCGCTTTATCAGAGGGCAAAGTTGCCGTAAAATTAAACGAGTATGATGGTTGGTTCTATATCAATGAAACAGATTATCTTCTTATTCATGGACCATTTAGAAGTGCTAGTTCTTTCAAAAACAATTACGCTACCGTTGAAAACAATGAAGCCGCATACATCATTAATACAACTGGTGTGCGTATAGCTATCGAAGACAATGAACCGTTATTTTTTTCTGAAGGTTTATTTGGTCTAGCAGAAAAATCAACAAAATACACGCCTGAAAGGCAGTACTTTTCAGATGATACAGGCGCTAATGTTTTCGGGCGATTTTTTCAAGCAATTACACCTTTCCAACAGGGGATTGCTCGGGTCAAAAGACTAGAAGGGGAAAACAAAAGAAAGGAATTTTTTGGGGCTATCAATAAAAGAGGCGTGATGATTGTAGCGCCCAAATTCAAGAATTTGCATATCCAACCAGATGGCACCGTCATCATTAATCCCCAGCAATATTTTGGGCTATTGGATAAACAAGGAAAACCTTTAATTAAACCTCAATTTGATAAAATAGAGCAATTTCTAGAATTTAATGTCTTTCGAGTCGAACGAGGAGAATCTGTAGGATATGTGCGGATTAAGAATGGAAAGTGTTATTCAGTTTGGGAATTGCAGAAATAAAAAAAGAGCTAGTGGTTAGTAATATTGACCGTGTACCATACACCGTCAACCATGTATCATTTTAGAAAGAAAAGCCAATTCTAGCATAATAATAAGCACCACCAAAACCCATTTGCGTAGAGTCCCAGTAACCAGAATTATCTGTACTGCCATAATCCTGTTGGGTTAACTAGAATTATACAATTCATTAATATTTGACAGCAGCAATAAAAAATATAAATAGAAATCATTTTATTTCTATATATTTAAGTCAACTTTAAACTAATCACCTAGATTACAAAACAATTATGTCTCAACAAGAATCCTTAGATGCATTCGATAAACGAATCCTCAAAGCACTTGAAGCCGATGGTAAAAAACCCTTTTCCCAAATCGCAACGGATTTAGGGATTTCTAATACCATGGTACACCAAAGAGTCCTGAGAATGAAGGAATTAAAGGTTTTAAAAGGAACGACTGTCATCTTAGATGAAAAAAAATTAGGCTTTGATTGGGGTGCTTTTACGGGTATTGTACTAAAAGAAGATGCTAAATCGGAAGAAGTAATAGAAGCATTAAAGCGAATTCCTGAGGTTGTCGAATGTTATTATATTACAGGCAGTTATACCTTATATATAAGAGTAGTCGCTAAGAGTAATGACCACATGCGGCAGTTACTTTATGAAAAAATAGATCATATCAAAGGCGTTCTAAAAACAGAATCACTGATTGACTTTGGTTGTGCTTTTAAGCGAAATGTACCTTTTGAGATGGATTGAAGTCTATTTTAGAGCGTCAGCTAATAAACTGATATTTTTTAAGGTCAGAAGTCAGACCGAAAATTGAAATTTTCTGTCAGAAGTCAGATTAAACATAGGCAACCAACTGAATGTCAGGAATTTATATTTATTCAATCTGACTTCTGACAGTTTATGCAATAAACGGTCTGACTTCTCACTTCTTTCTAGGTATCAATTTTTAATCTGACTATCTATTCAACGCTGAAATACTCACAATCAATCCTTAATAAATACAACATTTCTTCAATCTGACCTTGTAACCTTA
>JBGCFJ010000118.1:0-3464 GCA_045106885.1 Saprospiraceae bacterium | reverse complement strand
GTAACGCCATCTATTATAATAGGAATTACTTGCTCATTTTTAATTAAGACTTGTAAATAATTCAGTCCATTTCTTAAGCAAGCACTAGATTTCAAAAAATTATCACTCACCATTAGCAGGCAAGGTGCTCCTGCTACTACCAAATGTTTTTGAAAGTCTTCTCCCGAGACAAAATCGGAAGCATCAATTAAATTGAAATGTACATTAGTTCCTTTCAATCCATCAACTAATCCCTTTACCGTTGCTTGATTATCAGCTATGTAAGCAATATTTATTACCAATTGATTCATTTATTTTCTTGTAAATACAGGTGATGGTCTTTTTTAATGTACGATAATCTATGATTCATTTATCTACCCCTTCTAAGAAGTTAGGCAAAATAAATGTCTCCATAAAATCAAGCGTCCATTTTAAAAAGATCCACAAATTCTACTTTATTCCCGCTAATATACGGAGTTTTTGTAGAAAGGGTTGATTCAAGAGGGCTAAGAATTGACATAATTTGAGTTAATTCGAAAAGTGCTTAGGAGCACGGGGTCAAGAGCTATTCAAGTGGAAGAATTAACCGTAATTAATGTAAAAAATACACTAAGTCTGCACTATTCCTTATATATTTGCAAGATTGAATAATTGTATAAACTAAAAAATGTTAAACGAAGTGACCTCTCAAAATTCTTCAAGCATTAAAGCCTGTATTTTTGATTTAGATGGCGTTATTGTAGATACCGCAAAATATCACTTTAAAGCTTGGAGAAAAATGGCCAATGCACTTGGGTTTGATTTTTCTGAAAAAGAAAATGAACAACTTAAAGGGGTTAGTCGAATGGATTCTATTAATCTAATTCTAAAATGGGGAGGCGTTTCCTTAACAGAAGCGGAGAAATTGAAATGGGCTAGTCAAAAAAATGACTGGTATTTAGAATTTCTACAAAAAATGAACCAAAAAGAAATCCTTCCTGGGGCATTAGCATTTATACAAACTATTCAAAAAAAGGGGGTTAGAATAGCATTAGGGTCTTCTAGTAAAAATGCCGTATTAGCTTTATCAAAAGTCGAAATGCTACATTATTTTGAAGTCATCATAGACGGTACTAAAACAACTAGAAGTAAACCTGACCCACAAGTTTTTCAGATGGGTGCTGCCGCATTAGATTGCCAACCAGCGGAATGTATCGTTTTTGAAGATGCAGAAAGTGGTGTTGCCGCTGCTCTAGCAGGTGGTTTCTATGCTGTTGGAATGGGTAGCCCAAGTAATCTAGGAGCCGCTCATTTGGTATTATCTTCTTTAGAAAATATTACCATAGAAGATATTATTAGTAAAGTCATTCGTCAGTAAGTCATTGGTCAATAGTCAACGGGTATTACATCAACTGAAAATACCCGATTAGTTATTAAACGCTTAATAATTTTTTAAGCCCAGCAAATTATCGATAATATAAAAAGTCGAAAATTTTTAACTTCAATATCAAATTCAATATCAACTGTAATTCTCACCAAAGGTGGTTGAAAATTGAAAATTGAAAACTACTTAGTTTCCATACAAACACTTCCTATTTTTAATTCTATTTTCAAAATTAGATTTGATGAAGCAATATTTAAAACACGATGAGTGGTGTATTATAGAAGAAGGTTTTCAGCCTGAGTTAAACAGAATATCTGAAAGTATTTTCAGTATTGGTAATGGACGTATGGGGCAAAGGGCCAATTTTGAGGAAAAATATAGTGGAGACACCCTACAAGGTAGCTACGTAGCAGGGGTTTATTATCCTGATAAAACTAAAGTAGGCTGGTGGAAAAATGGTTATCCTGAATATTTTGCTAAGGTTTTGAACGCCACAAATTGGATAGGCATTGATATAGAAATAGGCAATACCAGCTTAGACTTAGCGAAGTGTAAAGTGAAGAAATTTACTCGAGTTTTAAATATGAAAGAAGGTTATTTACAACGTTCTTTTGAGGCCACTATGAAAGATGGTAAAAAACTTCGCATCAATGCTATTCGGTTTTGCAGTATAGCCGCAGATGAAATAGGTGCTATTAAATATTCCGTCACACCACTTAATTTTAGCGGCAAAATAAGCATTATGCCTTTTCTAAATGGAGATGTTCGGAATGAAGATGCCAATTGGGATGAGGATGGTTCTTTCTGGTTGCCCATTTCTAAAGTGGTCAAAAGAAGACAAGCTTATGTTGTTACCGAGACTAAAAAAACGGCCTATCAAGTAGCTACAGGCATGAAGTTCGGCATTCATAAGAATGGAACAGCACTTATTTTTAAGGCTAATAAAATAAAGTCGAGGCTGTTTGTTGGGTCTACTGTAGATGTACCTGTCAAAAAAGGAGATACTATTGATGTTTTCAAATACGCCGCTGTACTTTCTTCAGAAAATCACTCGAAAGAAGTACTCTTAGAAAACTGTGAACAACAAGTAAAAAAAGCTTATAAAAAAGGTTTTGATGCCTTATTAAAAGACCAGAAAGTAGCTTGGGCAAAAAAATGGGAAGATAGTGATATTATCATTGAAGGAGATGTAGCTGCCCAACAAGGCATTCGATTCAACATTTTCCATCTAAATCAAACTTTTACAGGCGTAGATGCCCGCTTGAATATTGGGCCAAAAGGATTTACAGGAGAAAAATATGGTGGGTCTACTTATTGGGATACAGAGGCTTATTGCCTTCCCTTCTATTTATCGACCACTGATGAAAAAGTAGCTCGTAATTTATTGGTTTACCGACATAAACATTTAGAAAAGGCCATAGAAAATGCTGCCAAATTAGGATTCAAAGATGGCGCTGCTCTCTACCCTATGGTGACAATGAATGGAGAAGAATGCCATAACGAGTGGGAAATAACTTTTGAAGAAATTCACAGAAATGGCGCTATTGCTTATGCTATTTATGATTACATTCGATACACTGGCGACCAAGATTATTTGATTGATTATGGATTGGAAGTGTTGATTGGTATTGCCCGTTTCTGGGCACAGAGAGTCCATTTTTCTAAGTTAAAAGGGCTATATGTTATGCATGGTGTAACTGGACCGAACGAATACGATAATAATGTAAACAATAATTGGTACACAAATTATATTGCGACTTGGTGTATGCGTTATGCGGCGACTGCCTTAAATTATGTCAAAAATAATAATGCCAAAAAGTATCAAAAATTAACTAAAAAAATCTCCTTTAAAGCATCCGAAGAGTTAGAAAATTGGGCAAACATTTGTGATAATATGTATTTGCCAGAAGATAATGAATTAGGGGTATTTTTGCAGGCAGATGGATTTTTAGATAAAGATTTGCGTGCGGTAGCCACTTTATTACCTACCGATAAACCATTAAACCAAAACTGGTCCTGGGATAGAATATTGCGGTCTTGTTTCATTAAACAAGCAGATGTTTTACAAGGCCTTTATTTCTTTGAAGACCATTTCGATAAAGCGACAATTGAAAGAAATTTC
>JBGCFJ010001179.1:0-5404 GCA_045106885.1 Saprospiraceae bacterium | reverse complement strand
ACCTAGAAAGAAGTGGACAGTCAGACCGTTTATTACATCAACTGTCAGAAGTCAGATTGAATAAATGTAAATTGCTAACATTCAGATGGTTACCTATACTTAATCTGACTTCTGACAGAAAATTTCAATTTTCGGTCTGACTTCTGACCTCTAAAAAATATCAGTTTTTTATCTGACACTCTAATAATGATTGAACTAGTTAATAACATTGTGAATATGAAAAATTATAATAAATATATTAAAATTTAAAATTCAAAAATACCCTATTTGGGGTATAAAGCGAACCAATACCCTGTTGTATATTTGTTTTGTTAATTTTATATAACCCTATTAACTAACCCCATAAATACATAAATGAAGTAAAATAACTACAATTATCAAGTAGATATATTATTCCACTTATGTATATTATTATCTCTGATATATTATGATATGTCTTAACTATTTTATCCTTATTACCACTACATAGATTAAACGCTAATAAACTTGTCTTAAGTTCTAACCCATGGTAGCATTGCCATAATCGAGATCCGAAAAAAAAACACAATATTTACATTCAAATATAGGAAACTTGTAAACCTTCCTTTTATTTGACGGACTTCCCATGAATAATTCACTCAAACTATTACTAGTACGTCAGATTAAAAACTGATAATTATCCATTGGGGCATTAAATCCGCTGAGGATATATTTCTTTAAATCCCAACGGATTAGACTTCCCAACGGATTTAAATATTGACGTATCATTTTTTATAGTATTGATTTTTTAGCTGATTATCTAACTTGGATATTATTACTTGCTTAGCAAGTACTCATATACTCACATTTTTTTGTTTTTGTAAACCTATAAAATTGAACACATGAAAAGATCGAATTCTACTTCGTGGTTTTTACGCGGATGGACAGTCCTATCCATGATGTTGTTTATGCTCGCTTCAAGTACTAGTGCAAATGCACAAGCGTACTGTACTATAGCCTGTAATGACAACTTACAAGTGTCTTTGGGCACAGACTGTAGAGCAAAGATTACTTATGACATGATTCTGGAAGATGCAGACAATTCTAGAACATGTTCGCCTAACGGACGCCAAGCGTTCGTTATTCTTGTTTTAGATCACAACGATAAAGTGATTGCTGAAACAGGAACAGACAAAGATTACATTACCTGTGAGGATGTGTTAGCTAATGATGGCAACACTTTCCGTGTTAAAGCAAAGCACTGGGCCACTGGTAACAATTGTTGGGGAACCGTAACAATTGAAGACAAGATTAAGCCTGTAATTGAATGCAAAGATGTAGAACTATGGTGTAACCAACCATTTACTCCTGAGTTTATCGAATGTCACACAGGAAAAGGCTTTGGTTATCCAAGAGTACAAGATAACTGTGATGAGCTTAGAACACCAGTTTTCTATCCTAATGCGAATGATTTAAGCTGTCAACCAATTGCATTAACTTTTAAGGACGATGTAAGAGACGTAGGATGTACAGACAGCCCAAGTGGTGTAAGTGCAATTGTTACAAGAACTTGGACAGCTGTTGATGGTTCTGGTAACTCTGTAAGTTGTGTACAAACAATTACCTTGAAGAGAGCTTCTATTGCTGACATTAACCTTTCTACCTCTCTTCCTAATTACACTGGCCTTCCAGGAGATCATCCTGCTATCTTATCTAAGAAAGGTAATGCTTGTAATCCTAATACTGACCCAGGGTTAGTAATTGGTGGCAATTGCCCAGATGGAGAAGGTAACCAAGTTGGTGAAACTACTCGCCCAGGAGCTGGAGCTGGATCAGGTGAGCCTACAGGTTTCCCTATGATTCACGGTATTCCTGTTACTAAGTACAAGGCAGATGGAACTGATTTAAATATCGGTTATTCTTATCCTTGGGATTCTTATGGATTCTGCGAAATTAATGTCACTTATGTAGATGATGTAATCCCAGTATGTATTGGGTCTCGTAAGATTATCCGTACTTGGAAATTAGTTGATTGGTGTACAAACGAAATCGTAGAGTACAACCAAATCATTAAAGTTGTTGATGCAGAGGCTTCTATTGACGGTCCTGGTGATATTGCTTTAATTACAAACACAAATACTAAAGCTTGTGAAGCAGACTTCAATATTCCTGATGGTAAGATTTGGGAAGCTTGTGGTGAAGTAGCTTATGCTTATGTAAGCATTACTGGTTATAGATTAGTTTCTCACCCTTATGGTAGCTGGGCAGAAGAAGAGTATGAAGTATTATACAAAAGAGAAGGTAGAATCGTAGGGTCTGCTACAGGTGACCCTGTAACAATAGACTATGGTCGCGTTAAATTAGAAGGTCCTAGATGTGATCAAGATTTCTCTAAGTTTAGAGTAACTTACGAATATATCGACCACTGTGGTAACGAGGCGTCTCATGAGTACAATGTAACTGTTGAAGATAAGACTGCACCAACACCAGTTTGTGATGAAGTTACACAAGTAACTGTTGATAGAGAATGTGAAGCACATATTTTTGCGGAAACATTTGACGATGGAAGTCATGATAACTGTGACAAAGGACCTCTTACTTTTGCAGTAAGAAGAATGGACGTAGGTGGCGAATTTGAGCCTCATGTCGTATTCACTGAGGAAGATGTATGGAAATCTGCTGAAGGTACTCCTTGTATGGTTGAATTACAAGTAACGGATTGTCACGGTAACTCTAATTCTTGTGTGGTAGAGGTATTTGTTGACGATAAAGAAGCACCAGTTGTAACTGTTGCTGATAAAACCATCACTTGTGATTTATTAGATAATAACGGGGTAATTCCTGAAGCATTAATTCCTGCTCCTTCTGTACACGATAATTGCCCAGGTTACACTATCGAAAGAACCGTTTCTGATTTGAGAAACGAGTGTTACTTAGGAACGGTAACCTATACTTATGTTGCTACTGACAGACATGGAAACGTATCTGCTCCAGTGAATCAAGTAATTACTGTTTTTGACAATACGCCATTGGATGTTGTTTTCCCTAAAGATTATTTAGCACTTTGTACTGCTGATGACGGAAGCGGATTCGGTGGAGCTTTAGATCCAGATGTAACAGGTAGACCAATTATCATTGGTGATGACTGTGAATTAGTAGCTATTAGTTATGAAGATGAAATTTTAAGAATTTCTGACGATGCATGTTTCAAAATTGCTCGTTCTTGGAGAGTAATAGATTGGTGTGCTTACGATCCTTCGAACCCTTCTGATAATGCACACTTTACATACCTTCAATTCATCAAAGTATTGGATCAAGTTGCTCCTAATTTAGAAGCTCCTGCTGACGAAAAAGTATGTATTGATGGAACAGATGATTGTAAGACAACCGTAGCTGTAGGTGCTCCAGAATACTCTGATTGTTCTTCTGACGTAAGAGTTAGAGCTGAATGGTCTTTCGTTGCTGATGATTGGTACTGTGGTACTTCTGCTTCTGGTGTAATTGCGGATGCATCTCAAGGATTTGTTACGGGTGCATTCTATCCTGGTGTTTTAACCGTAACATTCATCGCTGATGACGGATGTAATAATGTAACTAAGGATGATGCTGTATATACAGTTGTTGACTGTAAGTTACCAACGCCTTACTGTAGAGACGGAATCAGGATTGAGAACATGCCTTCAACTGGACAAGTTGAGGTTTGGGCAACTGATTTAGATTTAGGTTCTTTTGATAACTGTGACGGATGTGCTAATGGTGCAGTAACTGTATCTTTCTCTTCTGATGTGAATGATATTGTAAAAGTATTCACTTGTGAAACTTTAGGTACACAACAAGTTGAGTTATGGGTAACTGACCACGCTGGAAATCAAGATTTCTGCCGAACTTTCGTAATGGTTCAAGATAACCAAAGTGGATGTTCTGGATCTAGTAATACATCTGGAATGGCTGCTGTAGCTGGTAAGGTTGCGAACATCAATGGTGAATTAATCGAATCTGTAACAGTATCCGTTAACGGAGCGAACACCATGTCTGAAACGACTAGCGCTGCGGGTAACTACGGATTTGAATTAAGTGTAGGTGGTGATTATACAATTACTCCTGAAAAAAACATGAACCCATTAAATGGTGTTTCTACTTATGACTTAGTATTATTACGTAAGCACGTATTAGGAACTGAATTATTAGATAACCCATATAGCTTAATTGCTGCGGATATTAATAAGTCTGGTTCTATTACTACATTTGATATGGTTGAATTACGTAAAGTAATTTTACAAGCGATACCTACTTTCGAGAACAATGATTCTTGGAGGTTTGTAGATGCTAACTATAGTTTCACAACTGCTAGCGCATTGGCTGAAAACTTCTCTGAAGCTTATAATATCAATGACTTAGGTGGTGATATGGCTATCGACTTCGTTGCGGTTAAGATTGGTGACTTGAATGGTACTGCTATTCCTAACTCTGTAATGGGGGCGGAGTCTCGTACTACTGCAGGAACTTTAACGTTAAATGCAACGGATAGATTAGTACAAGCTGGTGAAACAGTAACTGTAGCTTTCACTGCCGATATGGCAAACGCTGCTGGATACCAGTTCACTTTAGACTTCAACGGTCTTCAAATGGTTAATTTAGTAGAAGGTGCTGCTAAGACTGCTAATTTCAATACTAACTTGGCTGCAAGAGGTATCTTAACGACCTCTTTCAACGGAGAAGCAACTAATGATGATTTATTTGCTGTATCTTTCGTAGCAACTGCGACTGGTCAATTAAGCGAATTAATTAGCGTTAACTCTGAATATACTGCTGCTGAAGCTTATACAACTTCTGGTGAATTATTAGATGTTGCCTTAAACTTCAATGCAAGTGAAGCAGTAAGTGCCGATTTCCAATTATCTCAAAATACGCCTAACCCGTTCACTGGTGAGACAATGATTCGTTTCAACTTACCAACAGCAGGTAACGCTACTTTAACAGTAATGGATGTACAAGGTAAAGTGTTATTACAAAACAGCGGTGATTTTGCGAAGGGTGCTAATCAAATTAGCATTAACGCTAAGCAATTAAGCACTACTGGTGTACTTTACTATCAATTAGAATCTGCTGATAATGTAGCTACTAAGAAGATGATTATTTTGGACTAATCTCCAAGATACATTATTAGCTACCAGTAGTTATATATCTTGTAAACCTATTTGACGGTTTAATCAGACGGTACTATAGGTTTACAGAAGAAACAGTTTTAGGGATGATCTCTCTTCCTCTTGGGAAGGGGGGCTCCCTTTTTTTATGCCCAGTCCTTTCCAATTGATTTTTGATTTTTGATTTTTGATTTTTGATTTTTGATTTTTGATTTTTGATTTTTGATTTTTGATTTTTGATTTTTGATTTTTGATTTTTGATTTTTGATTTTTGATTTTTGATTTTTGATTTTTGATTTTTG
>JBGCFJ010001178.1:0-13397 GCA_045106885.1 Saprospiraceae bacterium | reverse complement strand
TA
Source organism: Saprospiraceae bacterium (assembly GCA_045106885.1). Classification (GTDB taxonomy): domain Bacteria; phylum Bacteroidota; class Bacteroidia; order Chitinophagales; family Saprospiraceae; genus JAFMDF01. The sequence continues at coordinate 13,395 of JBGCFJ010001178.1, read as the reverse complement.
CTGCCTACTGCCTACTGCCTACTGCCTACTGCCTACTTCTTCCGTCGTCGTTTAACCGCTTTTTCCCAAGGGATACCAATGAATTCTTCTATAGCAATTTTTGCTTTACGAACCTCTGTTTCAGCAATAGCCTTGGCTTCATTGGCTCCGTGATAATTAATAGAAGCAGCAGAGAAATCTTTATAATCTACTTTATCATTTTGAAATTGTTCTAAAATTAAAGTGTAAACAGAACTAGCTTCCTCAGCAGCTTGTGTTTTAAATTTTAAAACTTCTACAGCAAGTTCATGTTCTTGATAAAGTTGTAAAACAATAGCTCTTACTTTCAGCATCTGTTGTTGTTCTTCCAGCTTTACAATATTACGCTCTGCCTGAATAATTTTAGCCTGTGCTGGGCGGGCAAAAATCCCTCCCAAATTAATACTAACGCCTAAGTTGTATTTAGGAAAAAACAAGTTATTTACACTAGGATTGGGGATTCTAATGTCTTCACTATTAAGAATAGAATCTTTTAAAAAATGGCTTTCATTAATATTAAAAGTAGCCTTTGCATCTAGTAATTCCCACCAAGTCAGTTTTTTTCTTTGTGCAGCAATTGCTAATTGTTCTTTATAGATTGCATTACTAGGGCTATTATACCAAGCCCATTGTACCAATTGGTCTTCAAAGGTGTGAGGTGTTTGTCCTTCGGGCACAACAACTCTACTAAAATCCATGTCTTGACCAAAGGAAAATTGGATAAAAGCCAGACAAAATACAAGGGTAATATACTTCTTCAAACTGGTGGTTTCTGATTGGTTCATCAACTGTAAAATCTAAAAAAACAGTTTTAAAAATTGGTTAATAAGAAAAGGAAAATTAGCCATAATCCAAAGTATAACCAATTAAAACCAAAATTCTATTTGACTAAAATTATCATTTCTAAACATTCAACTTTTATGCCGAATCGGGGAGTTGACAATTTTCAATTTAGAATTTTCTGACTGTAACGTTTTGCATTGAAAGATTAAGAAGAGAGAGGGAATTTTGCTAAAAGCTAAATTTCATGCTATTTATTTGGCATAAAATATCGTGTCTTTATTCATTTTTGTCTCTATTCTCTGTTCTCTACTCTCTAATCTATCAAAATTCCGTTTTCAACGCAATACATTATTATCAGAGAATTTTCAATTTTTAAAAAAGTATTTAATCCCCTTATGTTATGATTTTTATCCAAGCATTTATTTTATTCCACTTTAGGTTCCTTCATTTCTAAATCTGCCTCTTCTTCAAAATCTTTTAATCTAGCAATAATTGCTAAACAAACATAAAAATGTATACTAGTCGGCAATTGAACAATGGCTTCTTGTACATAACTAGCCAGAAGCAACATAAACATCATGGTGGTGATGGCTAAGTAAATGATTTTAATCTGTTCATTTTTAACCCGCAAGTAATATCGAATACCTGTACTAATAATGACGTATAGCAACCAACAGTACAACAAATAGCCAAACCAACCCAGTTCAACTGCTACTCGAACAAATCCACTATCTGGGGGGAAACCTGCTAAAGGTGATTCAGGGGAAAATCGTTCTCCCCACTCCCCTACACTACCGAGTCCACCGCCAAAAGGATGAGCTTGAATAAATGGTTTAATTTTTTCTTGATTTGCTTCTCTGACGCCCATGGTATCACCACTTTTATCAGGCATAAAAGCAGATTGAATTCTGAATAAAACAGCATTTCCTGTAGACTTGAGTAAAAAAGCACCTCCTAAAATGCCGACAATCCCCATGGCTATAATAATGTTCCGCTTCAGGCTTAATAAAGTAAAGACTGCAAACCCGAATGGAACTAACACTACAGGTGTTCGAGAACCCGCATAAGCAATAGCCAATAACATCGAAACCCCTGCGATACCAAGCACCGCTTTCTGCCATAATTTAAACTTGCCAATCATCAGTATAAAACACATGACTGCCATGTAAGACATATAAATGCCATAATTCGTCGGGTCAGAAAAGAAAGAAAAAACTCGCATTCTAGACCACTGAAAAATCAATTGAAATCGAGTCGGGTCTGAATATAACCAGACTGTTTCAAAATCTGCAAAACCAAAAAATTCTTGTTTCAGTCCATAAAGTGCCGAGACAAAACCCAGTCCCAACATAAATTTGTAAATATTAATCACCCTACGATAACTATTCAAAGCATAAGAGGCAATAAAATAAAGTAAAATTAGCAACGCCACACTCCGAACGGTAAAAGCCCAAGCCATTTTAGAAGCTGCAACTGGGTTAATCACTTGTATAATACTATAAAAAACCCATATACCAATGGGTAAAGAGATAGGGCTCTTAGCAAAGGACAAATCTCGTTCTCGGATTTGTTTCATAATGACTCCTAAAGCTAAAACGACCAGTAATAAATCAAGGGAAAGTCCATAAGGTAAGTCGACAATTTTGCCTAAAAAAGAGACGAGGATAGACATGATGAGTATCACATAAAGTCCCATATAAATATTAAACATTGCTCCAAACACTAAAAAAATACCAATCGTCACCACTAGTAATCCGCCGCCGCCTAAAAAACCTAATTTACCTACCACGATAGCTACAAAAATTGCTAATAGAATTAGAAGAGCTCCTCCTAAAACAGTATTCAATTTTTCCATTAGAAAATGATGTTTAATCCATCTCTTAATTGCTCTTTGCATAGTGTTTGTTCTTTTTATTAGAAAAGAGATTGTATTACTATATTGTTTTATTGTTATGGTATTGGATAATCCGAAATTCGAGTTTTTTAGCCCCAATAGTAATAAAACAATATAACACTCGTGTTTCTCCACAGCTTAGATTAGCTATTAGCGGCTATTTTAGATAGTCAGATTGAAAATTGATACCTAGAAAGAAGTGAGCAGTCAGACCGTTTATTACATAAACTGTCAGAAGTCAGACTGAATAAATGTAAACTCCTGACATTCAGTTAATTGCCTGTATTTAATGTAAGTACTCAATCGTCAACTGGTAGCACAGACTTCAGTCTGTTCCGTTTAAAAGCCTTTAGGCTTTTTACACTATATGGCAAACAAGCCTGAAGGCTTGGAAACAGGACAGACTGAAGTCTGTGCTACCGATTGAGTACTTACTATTTAATCTGACTTCTGACCTCTAAAAAATATCAGTTTATTAGCTGACGCTCTATTTCTTATCAATATGCTCTATTCCACATCTTTACGTATTCGCTAAATTCGTTCCATTTAAGTACCGATAAACCCGATTCACAGAAGCTCTAGTTAAACTCCCTTCATCCAAAAGCCTTCGGTCACTTGTCCATACTCTATTAGTAGAAGGCACTAATACTATCTTACCAAATTTCTTATACAAACTTTGGGCTAACCAACCATCTTCACTTCGCTGATTTTCAAATTCTAGTTTCTTCGGGTCATATCCTCCTACTGCCAAAGCTTGCGCTTTTCTAAAACCAGTATTAAATCCAACTGCATTGATACATAAATCAATACCTTTCCTACGAGCAAACATTAATTCACCTCCAAATTCATGCATTGCCAATCCTATCCGATTAATACTTTTACTTGGAATAAAAGAATATCGACCATATACCACCGCAACATTTTCTCTGTTCAATAAAGTTTGTACAAATTGATTGCCCCAATCGGCAGGATAAATACTATCCGCATCTGCACTCAAAATTATCTTCCCTTTTGCTTTTTCCAAACCTAATTGTCTGGCATAAGTTCGCCCTTGAATAGGTTGAAATATGGAATTAACACCACAACGGTCTAAAATTTCTTGAGTTCGGTCATTTGAATTATTATTGATTACCAATAATTCGGTCGGTACTCTTGGTCTTAGTTCAGAAAAAGAAGAAAGCGTACTCAAAAGATTCTCTTCTTCGTTGTAAGCAGGAATCACAATAGAAACGATTGCGTCTTCCACTTGAAATTTAGACATATTACGTTTGATAATCTCTACTTTGGAAGTAGGAACTTCATCGTAATTTCGGAAATCAAAATAATGTCTTTTAACCCATTCTGGTGTAGTAAATCTATTTATCATAGGTGTATATGGATTGAAATATTGAAAGACTGCCTGTCTTCCGACAGGTAAAAAGAATTGAAATCCAATTCTCTGTCAATCATTTAAGTCATAGTCAATTTTAAAAAATGACAATTTTTAAGAAAAAGGCAATTAGCATTATAATTGCTACCGCATTACCAGCAAATTCTATAAATCGTTCTTTGGGGGTTAGTACCACTTTATCAAATTTATCTGCCATTATTTCAGTTGTTTTATTAGTTTCATGCACAGCTCACAGAGCTGTGTTACTTTTTAGAACAATCCATTCGTGAACATCTGTTACCTCTTTTTTCAAGTGTCGTTCAATTTCTTTTAAGGAATAGTTTTGTAAAAAAGCGTTTTGCTCGTATTTATAATTTAAGTTACTAGGCACTGATTCCATTTCGTATCGCCCTTTCGTAGCGTGTGCTATTGCTGCTTTTTGAGCTTTTGGCAAATGAAAATCAAAAGCTAAGACGGCATCTGTTTTAGCAGGCAGCGCATCTATATTAGTTGCTAATTCCTTGGCTAAATTACTATTGGAAACCAATAAGGAATTAGCAGGTAAATCTTTAATATTAAAGGAAACTTTATTTGATTTAGTAACTACTTCAATCTTTGCTTTCGGGAATAATTTTGTCAGTCCCTTTTCATAAAAATCAGCATTCGCACCATTATAAAAAATAGTGGCATAATGCTTATTTGTTAGCTGGTATAATATAGCCTGCAATTCTTCTTCAAATAAGCCTGCTAACTTTAAGGGTAATTTATCAGTCTCATAAGCTCGCTGAAGCGGAATTTTAATCCCTTCAAATGGTCCTGCTTTTACTTTTCCACCTTTCAATAAATCGCCCATTAATTTCCCATCTTTCAAATATCCTTTCTGATGAACAGGCAATACCTGATACAATTTATCCTTGGTTACTTTTTTATAATGCTCTAATCGGTAAGAAAAAGGTTTTTTCCCCCAAGAATAGCCCCAATGATGAATGGTATAGGTGTTTTCCTTCACACAATCGGGGTGAAACTGCTCGGTAATATGGTATGGATAAAAGTACTCTTTTGGAAACAATTCAACTCCACCAACATTCTGCTGACCATATTCATGCATGCCTTCCTCTTTCAACAATCTAGTCACCAAATAAGGAGATGAATCTAATGCACTATCCCTACCATCAAAATATTTCAGGTAGAAATCCATACATTTTTTAATAAAAGGATGTCCCTTTTCCGCACCAAAAATAGCATTATTAACGACTATATCTTTAGGATTTTTTTCGCCTAATTCTAAGCCTAAAAAACTTCCGTATTGCCTAAAAGGTTCTAAGGATTGCAGGACTTCCATATCCGTATCCATATAGATGCCTCCATGATGATATAAGGCATAAATTCGGACAAAATTCGACAGATTTGCCCATTTTTTATACTTTAATGCCGCTTGTAGATAAGGTAAATGCATGGGGCTGTTGGCCTCATTCCAAAGTTTAATTTCATAATCAGGCATCAATTTTTTCCACCCAGCAATATATCCTTGATAATCGTCAGGAATTGGTTTTGTGCCAAACCAACAATAATGTATAATTTTTGGTATCATATCTTGGTCATTGGTCATTAGTCATTGGTCATTAGTCAATAGCACAACTACTAATGACTAATGACCAATGACTAATGACTATTATAAATGCTTATCCATTATCTCCCAAAATTGGTTGATTCTTGCCGTCCATGTATTTGATTCAGCTAAAGCAATCCTATCTTTGATGACTTGTTCATTTTGCGGTGCTAAAGCTTTATCAATCAATTGTACAAATGCTTCTTCTGTATCTGCCAGATAGATTTGGTCCTTAAAGCTTTGAATATCTTCCGAAAAATTAGTCGCAATGACTGGTTTTCCACCAGATAAATATTCGTTAATTTTTAAGGGGTAAATACTTCTGGTTAAGGTATTACACAAAAAAGGAATCAAACAACAATCCATTGCTTGTAGATACTGAGGCAATTCATACAGATTCTTTCCGCCAGCAAAAATGATATTGGGAATATCTGGTAAGCCCAACGTCAAATACTCCGTGTTATTCAATGGACCGACAAAAAGGAAGGTTTTATCAGGATGTGCTAAAGCGGCCTTCTTAATCAATGGATAATTAACCCTCAATTCGTCTAAATTGCCAATAAAACCGACTACCTTTCCAGTTCTTCCTGCCAATTCGGGCGGTTTCGGAAACGTCTCCGTTAATGTTCTTTTGAAGACGGTATTGTCCACTGCATTATTTAAAATATAAGTATCTTTTGAAATTTTAGATTTTAAATTCCATAATTCCTTAGAAGTTACCAAGGTTACATCTGCTTGTTTAATCGCCTCATTTTCAAGATTTAGCCCATGTTTAACCGTATAGTCATTTTGACTAATATCATCGATACTTTGATATACATTTAATGCTGCCCCATAGGATTTTGGTAAAACAGCTGCCCCATACGGATTATAGCAATTCAAGTAAATATATTTCTTAATTTGATAATCTTTTATGAATTTCTGTACGGTCTTTAGCACCACACTTCGATTATAATTATGCAAATAATTATAGGTTTTGCCAACAGGTAACCAATTTATCGGCAAGGATAAAGTGGGCGTAGCCGCTATAAAATTTTGTGGTATTTTTTCTAAAGTTTCGTACTGAATCTGATTCGTTAATAATTTCGGCGCTCTTTCTCGCACTTTTTTATTAGTCAAATTCCCTACAAAATCCTTTACCGAATAAGGTTTATTGACATAAAAGACTCGATTGCGCTTAGCAAATTCCTTTGCCATTGATAGCGATACCGAAGAATAAATATTATCCGTTGGAAATAAGGTATATAATATAATGTCGTACTCTCCCATTTTTTTGAGTTATGAGTTATGAATTTTGAGTTCGTAAGTGTCGATTATTCGCCATTTATGAACCATCATTCATCCCTATTTTTGTTTCTCCACCATTAAGAATTCTTTGGTAATCAAGTAATTCAAAGGAAAAATTCTAAATGGCACATTTTCTAAAGCAGACATTCTATTTAGAATACAATGACTCTTTCGGTAAACGGTTTTCAGTTTTGTCTGGCTAACAATTTGGCTAATCTTATCATGCGTCATCTGATTTAAACCATCATAAGCTTCTCTTAAATCACTTTCTAGTTCTCCTACAATTGGGTGGTTATGTTTAGTAATCAAGCCATCCAAAGTGGATTTTGGCAAAAATTGACACCAAGGAATCTTTATCACATGGTTTAAATGAGAAGCATAAGGACTTTTCCAAGGTGGATAAGAAACAAAAATTCGACCACCTGGAGCCAGAATTTTCTCTAATTGCAAGAAAATATTTTGCAAAATATCCAATGGAATATGTTCCACCACATCATTTAAAAATACATAATCAAATTTCCCATCTAGTGGGTCTTCAATTACATTACGCTTAGCAAAATGCACATTAGATACCTTATGTTTCTGTTTGATTTGATTAGCAACCTCAATATGATGCCCATCAATATCAACTCCATGTACTTCACAATCCCAATTGCTAGCATACCAAAGGGTCATTCCCCCCATACCGCAACCAAAATCCATAATTCGCTTACCATCGAGGTCCAACAAATTACGTACTAGGCGCTTATCCACTTTTAAGTGGTCTGCGTTTTCATCTAGAAAATTCTGTTCGGCATAGTTTAAGCCTTCTAATAGTAGTGAGTCTGTCATTTTGTATATACTAATTTTAGGGGGGAGTCCAAAATCTTAAATCAAACAGAAGGAGTCGCCGTAGACTTCCCTCTAAATGCTAATATCTTCTCTTTCGCCATTTCAAAACCTTTTTGATAAAATTCCCACATATATTTAAATACATTCAACGTATTCACCTTTAAAATTTTATACAAAATAATTTGGGTGACTACGAACGTAATCATATAAGTAATCAATGTTCCATAAGCAGCACCAGTAACACCTAGCCAGCTAATGAATAAAAAATTGAAGATGATATTTAAAACAAAACCAAGGAGGGTACAATAAAAATTGATGTTTGGCTTGCCGATAGATTCTAGCACCGTTCCCATTTGACTACCAAAAGGGAGGAATAGACCAAATAGAATCGTTATTCTTAGGAGGGGAACCGCTGATAAGTAGGCTTCTCCTGCAATTATTAAAATAATGAATTCAGGAAATATTTCTACAAATAAGATGAGGGGAACTAATAATGCCAAAATCGCACCAACAGATTGTTCGTACATCTTTTTGACGCCATCTTTTCCTTTGGTCACCATTTCTCTCGCACTTTGTGGAAAAACAACTGCTGCTGCCGAAGAAGTAGGAATATCCATTAAATTGGTAATTCTAATAGCTAAATCATAAACCGCTACAGATGCGGTGGAAATCATTGCACCTAACATCATTTTATCCATATTCTTATACAAAATCACACTCAAATTCGTAGACACCGCATATTTACCAAAATCAATAAGCTTTTTAATCCAGTTCCAATCTATTTGCTTTGAAAAATTAAAAAATTGCCACGCATGATAAACAGCAATCAAACTCCCTAAACCAGCTGCTAAAACCTGAAATTGAGCCATTTCACTTAAAATGATAGGTTTGTCTAGCAACCACAAATACAAAATAAAAAAGAAAAATGAGCCTTGTCGAACCATATTACTTAAAAAGATACCTTTAAAAGATAAATTCGCTTGTAAGATAAAATTCGACTGGTACATAGGGGTTAATACCAATGTAGTCAAAGCATAAATATTTAATAGGGGGATAATTGACTCATCCCATAATTGGCCAAAAAAAGGAGCTAGTATAAGTAATAACAGGGAAAATAAGATGGTCAGGGAAAAATTCAAAAAGAGGGAAGCTGTATTAATTTTTCCATGTTCTGTTGCTTTTTCAGCAGACAAAAATTTTACTAAGGCATTCTGGATTAATCCTATTCTAGTAACTTCTAATAAAGCGCATACCACTAAAAATAGACCCCATACTCCCCAGTCATCCTGCTCTAAAGTACGAATAAGCATGAGTAAGCTGCCCAATCCAAATAGTTGGCTGCCACCTTTTTCAAAAAGGGCATAGAGACCAGATACTAACCAGTAACTCTTAGTGTTGTCTTTTTGCATCGCTTGTTTGTGTAGTCTGCGAGTTGCGGGTTATTTACATGACGTCGTACAACTAGAAACTCGCAACCCGATTAACTCATATTTTTCTTGTTAATACGGTTTAGTACCGCACCAACAAATTTATCGCCTAAATTATTTAAGAAAACAATTGAATCTTTATCTGCTCGTCTTAGGGTTGAATCTGAGCTAAAGACCGCAATCACATTATCACTAAAATCAATCAATTCTTTAGTATCAGAATAATCATTTAAAGCAGCCCCTTCCATAAATACATAGTCATATCTTTTTGACAATTCTACTAAAAAATGTTGAAAAGCACCTTCGTTTAAGCCCTCTAAAGGTGACTGTGACCGCCCCGAATTACTAACAGATTCAATTGGACTATTATTAAAAGGAGAAGCGATACTCGTCACAGCAAAATGTTCGGTTAATTTTGCATCTACTAGTAATTGGTGAATACCAGAACTAACTGGTAAAGGTTCCGTAGCCCAAGTAGATAAAGTATTTCGCTTAAAATTAGTATCAATAACTAATACTCGTTTCTGCTTCAATAATAAAGAATGCGCCAAGATGGTTATCAAAAAAGATTTTCCTTCATCTTCTCTAGGGCTCGTAATTAAGAAAATATTGCCATCTTCTACCTTCTCCAAATTAAATCGACAATCCCGAACCAATTCTTTAAATCGTTCAAACGCAGCATTACCGCTATCCCCTGCAAATAAATTGATTAAATCTAATTTATTCTTTTTTACTTTAGTGATGCTACCAATCAAATTTAATCCAGTAAATACCTTAAATTGATTAGGAGAATGCATCGTATTATCTAAAAAAGTCAATAAGAAAATAAAGAAAGTGGCCATGGAGGCACCAACAACTCCAGAAAAAGCGGTAAATAATAATTTTCTATCCGATTCTGCCTCTTCAGGTAATTGAGCATGCTCAATGATAGTTAAAGGGTTCTCATCTCCACTCGTTTCTAACCTTTCTTCTTCTAATTCGTTAACAACTCGCTCATAATCTTTCTTAGCTACTTCTATTTCCCTTTCAAGATTTAAGGTATACGCCTGATTTGAGACATAACTTTTTGACCTAATTCTAAGGTCTTCTAGTTTATTTTCAATGATGTTGATTTCTTCTTGTGCATTGGTCAATTCGATTTTTGCCTCTAAATGCTTCTGAAATAATTCATTAGCAATTGTATTATCTTCTACTTCCTCTTTTTCGAGAATCTCTTCTTTTTGTAGCTGCGCTAATGCAATCATTTCTTTATCTAATTCTTTCTTAACTGACCGAAGTCTTGATTCGTTTTGACGTTTATTCCCTACACCATCAATAATATTATTTCTAATCTCAGCAACTTGGCTTTTAAGGTTTAAGATTTTCTTGTTAACTAATAATGTTTCCGTATTATCTGAATCTCCAGGGACCGTTTTGGGCAATAATGGAGCATTTTCATCAATTAAGCCTTCTAAATCTTTAATTGTTTTTTTACTGGCATTAATAGTAGATTGTGCCATGTTTCTCTGCTGCTCTAAATCTTTAATTTGATTAACAGTCGCTTCCCTTTGGGATTCTAAATCCACTAATCCTTCGTCAGATTCATATCTCTTTAAAGCTGTTTGTTTATTGGTTAATATTCTCTTTTTAGCTGCTGCAGTTTCGCCTAAATATTTAAGTGTTTCTTCATTTTCACTAGTCCTTTTAGACTCAAAATAATCTATAAAAGCTTGACTAAATTTACTAGCAGCGAAGGCAGATAATTCTGCTTTTTCTGATTCAAAAGAAACCGTCACATAATCCGTAGCTCCTGTTCGCTGAATCTTTAGATGATCCTCTTTTAAGGTCTCATAATCATAAGCAAATCGTTTTGCTATTTTATTAAAATAATACTCATCTTTTGGGTTTACAAATTCAGGTTTTAATTCTTCTAATTTAGTAGTTAATAATTGATTCAATTCAAATAAATCATCTTTTTCTACTTCGTCAATCTCAATATTCGGTCTAAATGGACCATCTCCAAAATCTTCTGGTTGCAAATCATGATTTAACAAGTGAAAACTCAATAAATTGACACAACGCCTTGAAGTCATATACTCCGTCAAATTATTAAATGCCATATCCACCTGCAATTGTTGGATAAAAGGATTATTTTTCCCAGAGTTAATCCCTGTATAATCTATAACACCTGTAGAAATTTTCGCCTCGGATTTATAGACTGGTGGCTTTTGAGAGATGAGGTAATAAGCCAGTCCACCTGCTAGGATTGCAGATAATAAAATTAGCCATTTTCTTCTCCATAGTATGTTTAAATAGTATGTAAGTTCCATTACTTGTGTAGTATGTTTGCTAGAATTTGTGAATCAAATAAAGTCTTCGCTAGGGAACTAGTATGATGAGGGGAGTTGATAAAATGTTAAAGCACCATTATCAAAATAATAAGTGGGTAGATAAAAGTTGTTCCAAAGCAGTAAAAACCTTATGCTCATAAATGAGCAAATGATTATTTCTAGCTTCACTTTTTCCTTTAAATTTGTTAAAATAAGCAATCCATTTTTACAGTAAAAATGATAGTACTTACTTTAAAAGTATTTACATTGGGATGTGTAGTTTTTCTTTCTTCGACAATTTTATTATAAAAAAGACAAAAACACAAGCAATGTTAAACAAGATTCTACATATTGTTTTTACCCATATAAAAAGCACCTAATAGATTAACTGATAATCAATAAGTTGCATATACTATTTTTTTGTAAGTCATTTTTAATAATATATATTAGTTAGAAAGTGACTTAGCTAGAAAATATGAAACATAAATATTATATAATAATCGTCACCAACAAAATTCCTTCCGTCGAATTTTCTTTTTCTACCAACAAAAAATTCGTAGCTTACGGCTTTTTACAAATAAAATAACCCAATGCAACTTCCACCACTTCAAAGAGGCAAATCTGTTTGGTACGGTCCAGCTATGAATCGACGTAAGAAAGAGTGGGTGATGATGTTGGTACCAGCTGAAATACTAGAACTAGAAACCGCAGTTGAAAGCTTTAAACAAAGTGGAAAGTCGATTGGAGAAATGAATAAAAGTGATTTTGCGCTTCCTATTTTTAGTAAAAGATTAAATCAATTAAAATCTGACTTAATTCATGGGATTGGCTTTTCTCTAATCAAAGGTTTGCCGCTTGAAAAATATTCAGCAAAAGAAGCAGCCACTATTTTTTATGGTATCGGAACACATTTAGGCAATGCTCGGTCGCAAAATGCAAAAGGGCATGTTTTGGGGCAGGTTAGAAATATGGGCTTAGATAGCACTGATCCTAAAGTTCGCTTGTATCAAACCAATGAACGACAGACTTTTCATACAGATTCCTGTGATGTCGTAGGTTTATTATGTATGCAACCAGCTAAAAAAGGGGGCTTATCGTTATTAGTTAGTGCTAATACGGTTTTTAATGAAATGCATCATAGAAGGCCAGATTTATTGCAATTGCTGCTACAACCAATTGCAACAGACCGTCGAGGAGAAGTTCCAGAAGGCATGCTCCCCTATTTGTTAATTCCTGTATTTAGTTACTATAAAAATAAAATTACCCCTTTCTATCAACGACAATATATAGAATCTGCTCAACGATTTCCAGATGCACCAAGATTAACCCCTGCTCATTTTGAAGCCTTAGACCTTTTTGATGAATTGTGTAATGACTCCGATTTACATTTAACAATGATGCTAGAAAAGGGCGATATGCAGTTTGTCTATAATCATGCAATGCTGCATGACAGAACAGGGTTTCTTGATAATGAAGCTGTTTATCAACGAAGGCATTTATCAAGATTGTGGTTATCTATAGAGGGCGACCGACAATTACCAGAGGTATTCGCAACTCGTTATGGTTCGATAGAAATTGGGAATCGTGGTGGGATTATGGTAGAAGGTACTCAATTGACTATTCCTTGGATGGCAGATTTGTTGGCGGGTTTGAAAGCGTAAAATTAATTAGGTTATTGATTTGATTTCAACTCGGATTTGATTTCCTCACGGATTTTTTATTTTAGCTTAGGGGCGAGGCAATAAATAACCTACCAGAACTGACGAGGTTATTTTTTCTTTTAGCAAGATGAACAATCGCTGATTGTGAACCGCTTGCGGATGGGATGCTTATTCAGCATAGCCGTTGCTACGTTGAATAATTTTAAC
>JBGCFJ010001177.1:0-13664 GCA_045106885.1 Saprospiraceae bacterium | reverse complement strand
TCTGAGAATAAGTTGCGGGTACCAAAAAAAACATGGCTGCAACAAGAATGGTAACAATCTTATTCATTACTACGGATTTGGGATAATTAGACAACAACACATTACAAAAATCAACATGTGTTAAATATCATGCCAACTTTCACAAATGCCTCTAATTAAAATAATTTGCTGTTCTAATTATTGAACTTTATTTACTACAAAATTGGATAAAAACTAGTCATCGAATAAAGCTAAATCATTAATAATCAAAAACTTAAACTATTCGATATAGTTAAGGTCGCTGTTTTTTTCTAATTAGTAAATAAATGAAAAATTTGAGTTCAACACTATATGCTGCACTATATAGGTTGGGATAAAATAGGTAGGAAAGTTGAGTGTTCTTCATAATATGGCATAGAATTCATACACCATACGCTTTCTTCCAGATGTTTTATCCTTTTAAACTAATTGGTTTTAATCTTTCTTACAGTATGACAAATGAATAAATACTGAAATGAATAAATGTTTGTCAAGCTTCAAAATAACCGATTATATTTCAGGTTATTTTCTAGGTTTTAATTTACTCAACTTGTCCCGAAGTATATCGGTTTTTTTTCATCTATTAATTTACTCATTTTATATCAAGGTACTAAAATCATCCTTTTAGATAATTGGTAATGTTCACTTTGCACTGTGTAATAATAAGTTCCAGAGGCGTCTAATAATTGACGCTCAATTACTATAGTATTTTCTCCTTGTACGGAAATAAAATTATTTTGATAAACTATTTTTCCAGAAATATCAGTAATAAAAAACTGAACGTCTGCTACACTAGGTAGTATAGCTTTAATTTTGGTAACAGCTTTAAATGGATTCGGCTCATTTTGGTATAATTGCATACCATTCAAAGCAGTCAAAAAAGTAGTAGCCGTAAGATTATCATGGATAGTAATTGTACCTCCAATTACTTCTGATAATTCAACCATTTGCCCTTCTAAATTAGTAAATTCAATAACAATAGGTTTATCACTAATAGTAATCACACTATTAGTTCCTGCACCACCAGTAATTTCAAATTTAATAGAAAACAATTGAGTGCCATTAGGTATAGAAATACCTGAGATACTATTATCAAACCATGCGACTCGAATAGCCCCAGAAGTCGTTTCAACTAAACCAATTTCTTTTTCTGTGAAATCAGGCAAAACAGTTGTCAAATTTTCAACTGCTTTGAAATCTAAAATAGTGCTATCCCAATTAATCGAGAATTGCATACTGCTAATGTCTTCAAAACCATTTACGGCAATACCAACTTCTACAATTTGTCCCTTATCTCCACTAACATCAGATACCGCTAATGATAGTTGAGCTGATAAAGACAGCACGAACAGTACATGAATAATGAAGGCAAGTAACAATTTTTTAATAATCATTTAAATGCTTGGATTTAGTGTCTGAGAAGAAAAAAAGCAACAAGCTCATTAATTAGTACGAGAACAAGCCTTGATTGTTTTTTGCTTTTTCGATTCTTTAATAAAATCTTAGAAAAGTGATAAAATAAATTTACATTTTCGTCGAGCAATTAGTTGAATAAACGCTTTATTTTAAGCATTTCAACTAATTGGTTGACTCAAAAAATGAGTATTTATTTTTATCTTACTATTTATTAATTAATTAAAACCAGCTACTTTATATTTAGAATATACAAAGTGGTTTCCCAGATACTAGACATTTAAGCTAGCGCATAGAGGTAGGCAATGAAAATATCGGATGTTCATGCATAGTTAGTTAAACCAACTACCTGCTTTTGGGAAAATCTGTTGTACTAAAAAAATACGTAACTCTTTTTATTATAAAATAATAAAAAATAGTTTTTTTTTGTAGAACTACACCCTAATTTATTTCTTTGGAAAAATTTGAACACGGATGGTTCAAAGAAATGAAAGGAGGAAAGTATTACTAAATAATAATACTTGTAGTTCATGGGAAAATGATATAGCTAAAAAAATTATTAGCTGTAAAATGTTGTGTTTCAGGATTACTTGAAGGCAAATTACGGTAAAAAATCATTAATTAGCAACCTAAAAATAGAATTTAACTGCTTTTATAATGCTAATTTCCGTCATAACTACTTTTTTCTCATAAGAAATGAATCAATCTCTCGATTCTTGATACTAGAACAACTAGTATCTAGCATCAAATAAGGCTATTATCATAAGCTACTTTAATTAAACCTGCCGTATTACTAACGCCTAATTTTCGCATAATATTTTTTCGATGCACACTAACCGTCTGATCACTAATAAATAATTGTTTACCAATTTGTTTATTACTTAACGCTTGGCTAATCAATCGAAGAATTTCTAATTCTCTTTTTGTCAATTTGTGCTTACGTATAAAAGAATCATCAAATCGGACATCTTGTTTCTTAGGAATACCTTGGCTCGTAAATTCAATCCCTTTTCCAATATAGGTTTCACCAGACAAAACGGCCTCTACTGCTGTAAACAATTCATGTTTACCATACATTTTTAAAACATATCCCTTACAACCAATTTTAATAGCTGATTTGACAATCTTCCCTTTATCATACATCGTCACCACAATTACTTTAATTTCCTTATTCCAAGCTTTAATTTCTTCTAAAACTGCTAAGCCATCTTTTCCAGGCATATTTAAATCTAAAAAGACGATATGCGGTTTATTCATTTTCACCAACCGAATAACCTCTAGACCAGAAGTGGCAGTTCCCACTATATCAAAATTAAAAGCTGTTGACTCCTCTAAAACACGCTTCAAACCATCTAAAAACAGCACATGGTCATCTGCGATAATTATTCTAATAACATCGTTCATGGATATATTTTTTGTTCAGGGATTATAAAGTAGTTATTAAAAATTTAGCTATTTAATTCAAGCTACTTTATAATAATCTTCTTAATTTCTTTCGTTGCGTAACTACTGCTTTGTCTATGTGTCTTATGACAAGTATCATTCCAAATCTACTATAAAAAGGGTATTTTTTAAAAATAACCAAAATAAAACCATCTATAAATCAGCACTTTAGTTAAAATAAAAATACATATACTATTAAAATAATTTCAAAGGCAACATCAATTGGATAACAGTTCCATTAGTAGATATTGTTTCTCCAATTTGCATCGTTCCCTCCAAAAGAATAAGTCTTCGATTAACACTCCTCAGTAAAGTTTTTTTCCCTAATTGCTCTTTCAAGCCTATCCCATTATCCTTAATAGTTAGAGAGAGTTGTGCTTTTTCTTCTCGAAATTCAATGCTAATCCGAGAAGCATTAGCATGTTTGATAGTATTAGCCAATAATTCTTGTACTATCCGATAAAGGTGCGATTTAAAAATTGGTTGGCATTTTTTATATAATTTTAAATCATATACCTTAAAAACAAACATAATGTTTCCGAATTGAAGCTGCTGTACCCATTTTTCGAAAACACGAATAATAGCTGCTTTATCAGAAAAGTCATTAACTAATTCATTATCAATAATTTGCCTAAATTCTCGTTGGGTGTGTTCCAGTAGTGATAGTGCTTCGTGGTACCTTTCTGGATTTTTTGGTTGGATCGTGTCTGCAATGAGTCTAAGCGTAGAAAGGGAATTTCCAATGCCATCATGCCAATCTTCAGCAATTCTGACTCGCTCTTCGTCTCTACCTGCTAAATAAGCTTTGATCTCTTTAATTTCTTGTATTTCTTTTAATTCTTGGATGGTCTCGGTTAATATATCATTTTTATTTTTCTGCGAATACAGCAGATAAACCAAGCCAACTAAGCTTAATAGCACAAAAAAAATAATACTAATCATTAGTACATTTTTGCATAAAGCTGAAATTCAGCTTTTAGTCTTGTTTCAAACAAGACTTGTCAATAAATCGGTAATGGAATATAAAAATAGAAGGGGATAGATTCCGCAAAGGTAGTAATTTATCCGAATATTCAAACATAGGCAAGAAAGATCTACTTTTTTGTCTGAATTTTAATAATTTGTTTCCTATTCAGTTACTGGTAATTATTATTTTGCTATTATAAATGCATGCCCGCATTAACTGGCACAATCTCGTCACAATCACAGTATTCAAAAGCAAAATCTCCATTGAGCATATTCGCAATTAAACGATGTCTGGGGCCAACTAAGTCGGCATCTCCAGTTGTATAGCCCGCATCTCCTTCATACATACAGACCATTTTTCCTTCTTTCATTTTCAAAACAGGAAGGATATAGATTGGATCAAGCTCTCCTAATAAGGTAGATGCCTCCACTACTGTTTTACATTTTCTAATACGCTGTAAACTGATATAAGTTGGTGGCATCATGGCTAACCCTCCTTTTTGTACGCTATCTAAGGCTTTTTGAGGATTCACCCAATCATGCTTTTTAATCTCGCTATCATCAATGGTAACTGTCAAATCTTGACCACTTACATCCGCAAAGAAAAACCAAGTCGAAAATCTTCTAGGTTGGACTGCGGGCGTTGTCCAATGACTAAATAGCAATAAACTATCAATGTCTATATCTATATTTGCTTCTTCCTTTGTTTCTCGAACTGCTGCTAGTTTGGCTGCTCCAATATCATCCTTCCCTCGTTCTATTTCATCGGGTTCAATTTTACCTCCAGGAAATACCCATAAACCAGCCGCGAACTTTAGCGCTTTATTTCTTTTTAGTAATAGGACTTCGATGCCCTCTGTGGTATCTCTTGCAAGCATGATAGTAGCTGATGGTTTTACAATGACCATATTTTTATAAATGATGAATGATGAATGATAAATGATGAATTCGTTGAATATTGACAATCAATGAATTCTCTAGTCAAATTAAGCATAAACGAAACCGGGTTAGCATTTGAAATACTAACCCGATTTTAATAGCTATAATAATGTCACTCAGACCAGAGGTCTAAGCTACTATTTTATGCATCTTCTGCTACTCTAGCTTGATATTGCTTAACGGTATTTCTACCCAATTGCCACATGTGTACTTCATCTGGTCCATCCGCTAAACGTAAGGTTCTAGAACCAGCATACATTGCAGCTAATGGCGTGTCTTGACTAACGCCCATACCACCATGAATTTGAATCGCTCTATCAATAATCGTACAAGCCATGGTTGGCGCTACAATCTTAATCATCGCAATCAAATCTTTTGCTCCTTTCACACCTTCTCTATCAATTCTATCTGCCGCAGAAAGGGTCAATAATCTAGCTTGTTCTAATTCACATCTAGACTTAGCAATTTCTTGTCGAATACTACTATAATCTTTAATGTACCGACCAAAAGTTTGACGCTCTGTTACTCTTTTACACATTAAATCTAAAGCACGTTGTGCCACACCACATAAACGCATACAATGGTGAATTCGACCTGGGCCTAAACGACCTTGTGCAATTTCAAATCCTCTACCTTCTCCTAATAATAAATTACTAACAGGTACTCTTACGTTTACCAAATCAACTTCTGCGTGACCATGAGGTGCATCTACATTACCGAATACTTGCATTGCTCGCATAATGTCTACACCAGCTCGGTCTGCTTCTACCAAAATCATACTTTGTTGGGTATGTCGAGACGCACTTGGGTCCGTTTTACCCATTACGATAAAGACCTTACATCTTTTATCCAATGCACCAGAAGACCACCATTTTCTACCATTAATGACATATTCGTCGCCATCTCTAACGATAGATGTTTCGATATTCGTTGCATCAGAAGAAGCGACTCTAGGTTCTGTCATCAAGAAAGCAGACCGCAATTCTCCATTCATCAATGGCTTTAACCATTTATCTTGTTGCTCAGGCGTTCCATATTTTGCCAATACCTCCATATTTCCTGTATCTGGTGCGCTACAGTTAAATACTTCAGAAGCCCAAGCTACTTTACCCATAATTTCTGCTAAAGGCGCATACTCTAAATTGGTTAATCCAGGGCTTAATTTACCATAGCCTTCTGGTAAGAATAAATTCCATAAGCCTTCTGCTTTCGCTAATTCTTTTAATTTGTCCAAGCCCGGCCAAACATCCCAAAGCTTATCTCCTTGCGAATAATTATAGTATTCTTTTTCTACAGGAATAATATGTTCGTCCATAAAACGCTGGACTCTTTTCTGTAACTTGAGCGATTTTTGAGTGAATTTAAAATTCATATTCTTTTTTTAAAGAGGTCAGAAGTCAGACCGAAAATTAAAATTTCCTGTCAGAAGTCAGACTCAGTTAGGCAATTAGTTTTACGAATAGCAATACCCGTAACTCAACTATTTATGCGTATGTATTTAATAATTGTTGCTATTTTTTGATAGCCTCACTAAATTCTACTTTCAAGTGTCTTGCTAATGCTTTCCTCTCACTTCATTTAGTTTCATCACCATCTGCTCCGCTTCCGTCTCTATCCAATGTTGATGTTCTTTCATTGCTTTTAAGCGCAATTCTTCTGTCACAAAACCTGCTGTCACCATTTTTCCACCAACATTTTTCGCTACTTCAATCCAAATGCCTGCTTTGTGTAGAAAATTTTCCTCGCCTTTATTATAGACCTCGTTAGCCGAGATAATTTCAATATTTTGTAAATCTTCTGCTTTGAAATAATCGGGTAAATCTTCCGCAATGGCATTATTCAAACCTAAGCTACTTCGCCAATCCAAAAAGCCTTGGTAAAAAATCTGCATACTTTTTGGTGGTGCAGGCGTCCAAGCTAACGCTTCATGGTTATAATCTAAGATAGAAATTTGCCCCTTTGGTTTTAACCAAGTTTTCATTTTTGCTAGTGCCTCTTGTGGATTATCCAACCATTGCAACACTCTAGCAGCAACGATTAAATCAAATTTTTCTTTCGGCTCATAATCGAATAAGCCAGTAACTATCAATGCTAAATTATCAGGAAACTCAAAAAGGGCTTTCCCTTCTTCAATTAATTGTTTGCTTCTATCAATGCCAATGACTTGACCAGTTGCACTTATTCTTTCAGCAATACCTTTTGAAATTGCTCCTGTGCCACAACCTACATCTAATACGCTCATGCCTTCTTTTAAAAACGGCACTAGGGTCGCATAATCTTTTTCAAGGGTTCGGTTATTTAAAACAGGTGCGGAACTCTTATGCGTCGCTTTTTTCATTTTCTATGTTTTTATCCTTTTAAAAATAGAAAAGTAACGCTTGTTCATTTTGAATGCTGGTTTATAATTGCTTGAATTACGATTGGTAAGCACAGCGTAATTGCTAAATTTATTGGAACCGTTCCACCTAAGGGTGGAATTGATTGATATTGAAAAGAGCTTTAGCTCTGCCACGGTCTGTAGAATTGGAATGATTAGCAGATTCCTAAAGGGGCGTAGCCTCGACACGATAATGATAAACGGTGTCGGAGCGATGCTCCTTAAAAAAACTCGTACACTACCGAGTCTACAGACAGGGTCGAGGCGATGCCCCTTACCAACAGATAATTTACAGTTCCAATTTATTTAGCTGATTCAAGATATAAAGCAGAACCAGCCAAATAAATTTGGCGGTTACATTATGATTCTAGTACAATTCTATACCGTGGCTTCCCATTTCGCATTTTTTCAAACGCTTCATTGACCTCTGACATTTTATAATGCTCGGTCATCGGTTGCACCTTATGTCTTGCCGCAAATTTCAACATCTCTTTAATCTGATACGGGCTACCTGTTGGAGACGCTGTAATAGATTTTTGCTTACCCATCAGGCTACCAACTCTAGCCGAAACTTGTGGAGCGACGCCTACAATATGTAGTATCCCTTTACTCTTTAATGCTTTTATATAATTATTCCAATCCAACTCCACATTTACGGTATCTAAAACCATATCCATACTCCCTCTTAATTTCTTTAGACTGTCTTTATCATGCGTACTCACAAAATTATGTGCGCCTAGTTTTCGAGCTTCTGCCTCTTTTTCTGGGCTAGTTGAGAAAGCCGTTACTTCACAACCCCAAGCTTTCAAAAATGCCAATGCCATGTGTCCTAAACCTCCAATTCCGACTACGCCAACATGACTCAATGGGCTAATACGATGCTGCATCAAAGGACTAAATACCGTAATACCACCACAGAATAAAGGCCCTGCAGATTTTAAATCTACCCCATCAGGAATCGGTATTGCCCAAGTGGATTGAATTCTTATTTTATCGGCAAATCCTCCATGCCGACCACCAATCGTTGGTTGCGCTCGGTCACACATTTGCTGATTGCCCGTCATACAATCATCACAAGTCGAACAAGATTTTGCTGTCCAACCTACCCCTACTTTTTGTCCTACTTTCAAATGTCGAACGCCTGCACCAACTGCCGTAATCTCTCCTACTGCCTCATGCCCTGGCACAAACGGATAGACCGTACTTCGCCATTCATTATCCAACATACTCATATCACTATGGCAAACACCACAGTACAAAACTTTAATATCTACTTCGTTATTTTTTAAAGCGCCCAATTCGTATTGGAAAGGTTTTAATTCTCCTTTTGCTGCTTGAGCTGCATAAGCGTTTACTAACATGGTAATTTAGAATTTTCAATTTTCAATTTTCAACTGTCGCTATGAATCAATTCATCATTTAATAAAAACAGTTGATATAATTCAGAAATTAAAAATTATAGGTTGTCAAATAATTGCTTTATAAATAGACTTAACAGGTCTAAAGACCTTTGACAGGAAAGCTTGAAAGCTTTACTACCAGTTATTCCAATTCCCAATTTATCTTCCTAAACTTCCAAGTAATTCCTTTTTGAAAATTGAAAATTATAAATTGAAAATTGAAAATTGCCTAAGGCTGAATAATAATCTTTCCCAACACTTTTCTATCCATCATATCAATCAGCGCTTGTCGAGAATCTTCTAAAGCATAAACTTTGTGAATATAAGGCTTCAATTTGCCTTGTGCATACATTTGAATCAACTCCATGGTATTGGCTTGATTACGTTTCGGTTCTCTCATGGCAAAACTTCCCCAGAATACACCACAAATTTGACAGCCTTTTAATAAAGGTAAATTCATAGGAATCTTGGCAATTCCAGCAGGGAAACCAACAATTAAAAAGCGCCCTTCCCAAGCAGTTGCCCGCAAAGCAGCTTCTGTATAGGCTCCACCAACAGGGTCATAAACCACATCTGCGCCTTTTCCGCCTGTCAATTCTTTAATTCTATTTTTTAAATTTTCTGTCGTGTAATTAATGGTTTCATCTGCGCCATATTTTTTACACAAGGCTAATTTTTCGTCTGTAGAAGCGGCTGCAATTACTTTTGCGCCCATCAACTTTCCTAATTCTACCGCCGCAATCCCTACTCCACCCGATGCACCTAAAACTAATAAAGTTTCGCCTTCTTTTAGTTTTGCTCTATCTTTCAAAGCATGATAAGAAGTCCCATAAGCCATCATAAAAGAAGCCGCAATTTTATAGTCCATCATCGGCATCTTCGGAAAAACCGAATTAGCTGGCACGACTACTTCTTCCGCAAATCCGCCTGTTTGTGTTAAACCAAATACCTCGTCTCCTACTTTCACATTTTTCACACCTTCACCAACTGCTTTGACCACGCCTGCAATATCACTACCAGGGGAAAAAGGGAGTTCCGGCTTAAATTGATACAAACCTTGCACGATTAAAGTATCAGGAAAATTAACACTACAAGCTTTTACAGTAACTAAAACTTCTTTCTTACCAGGAACGGGAGAAGGCACTTCTTCTAAAACCATTGTAGATGGATGACCTAACTCTTTGCAAAGCATTGCTTTCATATATGAGTGATTTGTGATTAGTTAATTAGTGATTGGTTTAGGCACACAACCTAAAGAGACACTATATAAGAATTTTTATTGATAGGAGGAGATTTTAAAAAGTATTATTTTCTGATAAAATCAAATTGCCTTACCTATTATTCTGTTTCTCCTGTTTTAGTCAAAACGTACTGCAAACATAAATTAAAAATCCTACAAAATAATAATTTTTAGTATTTTTATACTAAATTTGCTTTAAGAGCGATTATTTATAAAACAATCCACTCTTTTTTTTATTTATAAATACCAGCAAGTAATATATGTACAAAAAAAATAACGATACAGTTTTAATGCGAAAAGAGGGAAAAGTTGCGGTACTTACCTTAAATCGTCCAACACGATATAATGCCATTACAGAAGAGATGAAATGGGGTTTATTACATGCTTTTACGGAGATTCAGCAAGATGATAGTATCAAAGCAGTTGTATTAACAGGTAGTGGAAAAGGCTTTTGTGCAGGAGCAGATATGGCAGATTTGCAACAATCAGGTACTGCTGACCCTCAAGCCATTCGAGATAATCTAATCATGGTTTATGGCAATGTCGTTCGGATGATGATGCGTTCGGACAAACCAGTCATTGCGGCGATTAACGGCCCTGTAGCAGGGGCAGGATTAGGTTTTGCACTAGCCTGTGATTTAAGAATCATGGCGAACCATGCCAATATGCGTTATGCTTTTATCAACATCGGCTTAGTGCCAGATAATGGGTCAACTTGGTTTTTGACTAGACAGGTTGGCTATAGCAAAGCTTTGGAAATCATTATCGAAGGCGAAAAAATCCCAGCAGATGAATGCCTACGTTTAGGCTTAACCAATAAAGTGTGTGAAGCGGATGAATTGATGGACAAAGCGATGGCATGGGCGAATAAATTAGCGAATATGCCGACGGTTGCTATTGGCGCTACCAAGCGAATTTTAAATTTCGCTATGAATAATGATTTGTATAATACCGTTACTAGAGAATCCGAAGAACAAATGCCGCTATTTGCAACGCACGACCATAAAGAAGGTGTGACTGCATTTGTAACAAAACGGAAACCGAATTTTATAGGAAAATAAGTGAGAGGTCAGAGGTCAGACCATCCATTTAATGGATTGTCAGAAGTCAGATGACTTAGTACCTTTTATCAGCTTCTCTATATAAATAATCATTTGATTTTGTTAGATACTAGACCATTTTACCTCCTAAGATTCAGAATAGCACTACACTATCTGACTTCTGACAGTTTATGAAATAAACGGTCTGACTTCTGACTTCTAAAAAAATTTCAATGGATACAGCAACAGCTACAGACTTAAAAACATTCCGTACGGAAACGCGTGCTTGGTTGGAAGCAAACTACCCAGAAAGTTTGCGAAAGCCCATCAAAAGCATCGAAAAAGAAATTTATTGGGGCGGACGTACCCCTTATTTCCATACGCCAGACACCAAATTATGGTTTGAGCGGATGTATGAAAAGGGATGGGCAGTACCACATTGGCCGACAGAATATGGTGGTGGTGGCTTAACCAAACAAGAATTAAAGATTTTAAGAGAGGAAATGCAAGCTTTAGGCTGTCAACCTCCAATTTATAGTTTTGGTATTTCTATGCTCGGACCAGCCTTACTAAAGTTTGGTAATGAGGCACAAAAGATGAGGTACTTGAATGAGATTACTGCTGGTAAAATCTGGTGGTGTCAAGGCTATTCTGAGCCAGGTGCTGGTAGTGATTTAGCAGGCTTGCAAACAAGTGCAGAAGATATGGGCGACCATTACCTAGTCAATGGACAGAAAGTTTGGACGTCTTATGCAGATAGTGCCGATATGATTTTCTGTTTGGTCAGAACCGACCCAGAAGCGCCAAAACATTCTGGTATTAGTTTCTTATTGATTGATATGGAAGCAGAAGGGGTATCTACTCGACCAATTAAATTAATTAGTGGAAAATCTCCTTTCTGTGAGACCTTCTTTGACAATGTAAAAGTGCCAAAGGAAAATTTAGTTGGTAAATTAAATTCTGGTTGGACGATTGCTAAATACTTATTGACGCACGAACGGTCAATGATTGGTGGGGTTGGTGAATCTAGAAAAGAAACGCCGTTAAGCCAAATCGCTGTTAAAGAAGTAGGTTTAGAAAATGGCAAATTAGCTGACCCAGTTTTAAGAACGAAAGTAGCGCAATGGATGATGGACGGTGCTAGTTTCAAATTAGCCGTAGAGCGAATTGTAGACGAAGCCAAAGCAGGTCAACAAATGGGCGCTAAATCTTCTTTCTTCAAATACTATGCGACCGAATTGAATAAAGATAAGTATGAATTAATGATGGAATTAGGTGGTTACGATGCCTTAAAATGGGGCGAAGACTATGACGGTGGCAAATTAGCCAGAGACATGTGTCGGACCAAAGCAAATTCTATCGAAGGGGGTACTTCTGAGGTGCAGTTGAATATTATTTCAAAGCGAATTCTTGGATTACCAGGGAAATAAAGAGCAGTCAGAGGTCAGACCGAAAATTGAAATTTTCTGTCAGAAGTCAGCTGACTAATGCCTCTAACTAATCTATTATTTTTAAATCAATTGTGAATTCTTGTTAGAATAAGACCTTTAAAATCAGCTCGAAGGTTCAGATTTGCACTAAATTATCTGACTTCTGACAGTTTATGAAATAAACGGTCTGACTTCTGACCTCTAAATAAAAATCATGGCTTTAGTTTTAAATGAAGAACAACAGATGTTAAAGACTTCCGCAAAGGAATTCTTAGCAGAAAATGCACCTGTTGAAGCATTAAGAAAATTACGGGACAGCAATGACCCTAAAGGATATGACCCAGCATTGTGGTCACAAATGGCAGAATTAGGTTTTGCAGGAATTGCCATTCCTGAAAATTATGGTGGTTTAGGCTTCGGCTATACCGGCTTAGGACAAATATTAGAAGAAACAGGTCGGAACTTGACCGCTTCTCCATTAATTTCTACCGTTGTTTTAGGCGCAAGTCTAATCAACATCGCAGGTAACGAAAATCAAAAAGCAGCTTTATTACCAGCTATTGCAGATGGCAATTTATTAGTCTCTGTAGCGAATGAAGAAAGCAATGCCCACAAACCTTTTGAGTCCGCTACTCGCTTTAGAAAGACCGATAATGGCTACTCTATTTCTGGCACGAAGAAATTTGTTTTAGAAGGTGGTTCTGCCGATAAATTTATCGTTTCTGCGAAGAAAACAAAGACAAGTGGTTTGACTTTATTCATCGTAGATGCTGGTGCAAAAGGTGTAAAAATCGAGCGCACCCCAATGATGGATAGCCGTAACATTGTCACGGTTACTTTCAGAGGCGCAAAAGCAGCTGCAACAGATATTTTAGGCGCAGAAGGCGAAGGCGCTGCTCCATTAGAAAAGGCATTGGACATTGCTAGAATTGGTTTATCTGCGGAGATGTTAGGGTCAATGATGGAAGCCTACGATAGAACAATTGCTTACTTAAAAGAACGGCAGCAATTTGGCGTACCAATCGGTGTTTTCCAAGGCTTGCAGCATAGAGCAGCAGATATGTACTGCGAAATCGAAAACTGCAAAGGCTTAGTTATTAAATCACTACAAGCGATTGATAGTGATTCTAAAGGTTTAGCAATGTACGCTAGTATGACCAAGGCTAAAGTGAGTCAAGAACTTAAAAGAGTGACCAACGAAGCGATTCAAATGTACGGCGGTATTGGTATGACGGATGATGAGGAGATTGGCTTTTTTATGAAGCGTGCGAGAGTGGCGCAACGGACTTTTGGAGATAGTAATTATCACTTGGACCGATTTGCTCCGTTGAATGGGTTTTAAAAAATTGTAGTGCTAAGCTTTGCTTGGTATTTTATACGATATTAGGAAGGATTGGG
>JBGCFJ010001176.1:0-2483 GCA_045106885.1 Saprospiraceae bacterium | reverse complement strand
TACTGGCGAGCAAGAACAACAATCAGAAGTTAGTTCTTTTTTAGGCACGGCTTTTTTAATTGCGATTTTTGCGATTTTCATCATCATTGTCGCACAGTTTAATTCTATCTATTCGCCTTTTATTATTATTCTATCGATTCTATTTAGTACCATCGGTGTCTTTTTAGGTTATGCTTTTTCTGGCAAAGACATGGTGATTATTTTTACTGGAATTGGCGTCATTTCCTTAGCGGGAATTGTGGTAAATAATGCGATTGTCCTAATTGATTATATCAACTTAGTTGTCCAAAGAAAACGAGAATCCTTAGGTTTAGCAGATATGTTGGATATGACGAAAGAAGATGTCAAAGCTTGTATTATTGAAGGTGGTTCTACCAGACTTCGACCTGTATTATTAACAGCAATTACAACGATTCTAAGTCTGATTCCTTTAGCCATCGGGATGAACTTCGATTTCACTTCTCTAATTAATAATCTAGACCCTAATATCTATTTTGGTAGTGATTCTAATGCTCTTTGGGGCCCTTTGGCTTGGACGGTAATTTATGGTTTGGTGTTTTCTACCTTTTTGACCTTGATTGTTATTCCTGCAATGTATTGGTTGGCTTATCGGTTGAAGGCTGGGGTGAATTGGATTTTTGGAGGGCGGAAGAAGAAGGTGGTTGCTGGTGATTTGGATGTGGAAGTGGCTTAAAATTGATGTTTTGACAAACATATCTAAGCGAATTAAAGGCAAATTGCCCTTAATCCGTTTTCTTATTCAAATAGAATATCCATTGTGAGGTTACTTCTAACCATACCAGAATACTTATTGTGTTTAACACCATAAGTAGTTAAAAAAGTTAGAAATAATGCTTTTTTCGTATGAGTGTTTTGCCTAAAATCACCTATCTTATTTCTTAAATTCATATCGTATTTTTTATCAATGGTATATTCATTAATAGAGAATTTAAGTTCAAAAAGATTAATCACCTGATCTTTTCTATCTAAGACTAAATCTATTTGGGCATTTGGAGATTGCCAAGTGGAAGTGCTTGTTTGCACTCCACCAATGCCTAATGCTTTTTTGATTTGTGGAAGATGATGTAAGCAAACTATTTCAAAGGCATATCCTGCCCAATTAAAAAAAGTAGGCGTTTCTATATGATTTAACCAAAAACTTTCATCCTCTTCATCTACATGTTGAATAAATCTCAGATAGAAGAGCGAATAAGGGTCAATTAACTGGTAGAGTCCTTCATTTTTTCGTTTACCAAAAGCTTTATATCGTCGAATAAAATGACTTTCTTCCAACTCTTTTAAGATTCTCGTTAATCCGCCACCGTCAGATAATTTTGTATTTTTAATAATTTCTTTTCTTGTTAACCCTTTGCCTTTTTTAGCAAGGGTTTCAATTATTTGTACGTGCCGTTCATGTTTTTTAAATAAGGAAGCATATAGTCTTTCATACTCTAATCTAAAAGGGGCATCAGCATGAAAGCACAAGTCATTAATATTCTGCATGGCACTTTTTGCTGCTTTTAGAAAATCTAAATAAAAGGGGATACCTCCGAACACCATATAAATTAATAAGGTTTGGTAGCGATTATACCCTGTATGTCGAGATTCCAAGAAAGCTTCTGTTTCGGCAAGACTAAAAGGAGAAAGTCGAATACGGTCTGTGATGCGATTATAAAGTCCTCCTCTATTTTTTAATAACTGATTAATCATCCAAGAAGCTGCCGAACCACAAACGATTAAGACAATATCATCTCTAGCACTTGCCCAATTATTCCAAAAATGCTCTAATCCTGACAAAAAATTAGAATTATGTGAATCTAGCCAAGGTAGTTAATCCAGAAAAATAACTTTTTTTCCATTTATTGGCAATTGTTCTAAATAATTTTCTAGCTGTCGGAAAGCTTCAAACCAATCTAGTGCAGGATATGGCGTCCAATTAACCCTTTTTGCATATTTTTTTAAAGCTTCATGAAATTCAATCAATTGCTGATTTCTGGAAGCATTAGCTAACCCCGTTAGGTGAAAGACAAATTGATTGTCATAAGCTTTTCGGATTAAGAAAGTTTTACCTACTCGTCTTCGACCATAGACTGCTACAAATTCTGATTTGTAGGATTTTAGGTATCCATGTAATTGCTTTAACTCCTTTTTTCTTCCAATTAAAGGGTTCATATTTTTATTTTGGCTGAAATAAAGTAAAAATAACCTATTTCAGCCAGAATAAAAATTTATTATGGCTGAAATAAGCTATTTTTTACACTTACAGCCAGAATGAATATTAGTTACTGGCTATAAGTACCTTTTTTTATGAGTTACAGCCAAAATCAAGTATTTTACAGGGGTTTTAGGCAAAGTGGAGAAAATAATTAGCCAGTTAGACCAGTCAATTTTTCTTCTAAGGAATTCAAAAAATGCTTGCATAATGGATTATGGACGCATTTTTTGAGTTTCTTAGAAGGGAAAAAGACGGTATAAATGGTTGA